>CAZIBA010000247.1:0-4719 GCA_964536795.1 uncultured Planctomycetota bacterium
GCGGCTTCGCAGAGCAGGGCCGCTACGAAGCACGAGTCGGGCAGCCCGCGCGTACACCCGAGACAAGCGAAGCTTGCAGGCGGGACAGGCTCAGCGGCTCGAAGCACAACCGCATTATACAGGCCCAGCGCCTCCAGCGCACTTGCCCCCTCGGACGGGGCCGACTTCACCATAGCCCGTACGGGCAACTTGGGGTTGACACGGGGCAGGGAAGCAGGCATACGGAGACGGGAGGGTTGGCGAGTGAGCCCGTGGTCGGTCGGAGCGAGTGGTGTGAGACGAGCACCGGGACCGGCCGGGGTCAGGTCGGGCGATCCCTACGGATGCGCACGGGCTCCTGTGAGGAAGGATCAGGCAATGAGACAGGCTGTTGCTGGCGATGCAGCGTTCACGGGCCCTCCAGGCGAAGATGCTCGGGGGCGACGAGGAGAAGGCTCGGCTCAGCGGAGAGGAAACGCCTCTCTCATACTGCCCGTCGGGCCAGTCGGCGAGAAGCTCCTCTCGGGCAGGCCGTGCGTACGGTCGAGACAAGCGGAGCTTGCAGGAGAAAGCTGGCGTCTGAAGCGCATCGGCACGGGTCCTGTGACTCACGTGAGGGGCACCGCCACTCTTCGGTACGGACCCCTTGGGCCGTCCACAAACAAGCTCCCCTCGGGCAACCCGTGCGTACACTCGAGACAAGCGAAGCTTGGGGGACTTGCAGCGTTGGCCGCCTCGGTCGCGCTGGCCCTCGCAGCCTGCCCGCCGACCAGGGGGGCCCGTCCCGAGCGGAGTCGAGGGGCCGAAAGGCTCCTGGCCGTGAGCGGCGAGGGTCTCCGACCAATCACCGCCGCCGCAGGCCGACCGCAGTTCCACATACCTCCGGACTCTCGTCTGGCGAGAAACGAACACCCGCGGCTGCTGCTCACGGCCACGGACGTCGACCGCCTGAAGAAGCGCCTGAGTGACCCGCGCATCGCCCGCGAGTTCGAGGTGATAAAGGAACGCTCGTTCAGCAGGCGCCCATCGAACCTGGAGCGGGCGGTGGCCTACCGTCTCACCGGCGACGAAAGGCTCCTCGATGCCATCAGGAACTCGGCCGACTTCAAGCGGCCCACCTGGGGCTGGGGCTGGTCGGCGACCATCGACCTCATCTGGGAAGACCTGTCCGAGGAGGAACGGAGGGAGCTCTCCGACGCGGTGGTCAGGTCGATCGCCAGGGACGGCTCCGAGTACTGGCGTCCGACGCTGCACATGGTCTCGGTCTTCTACGAGGGTGGCAAGGGGCCCAACGACGAGGTCTTTCTGGCGCGGATGAAGCGGGATTTCGACCAAACCCTCGTCCGCTGGACCGACAAGCTCAACCGCTGGGCCGCCGGCCGGGGGGGCTCGGATATGGGCCACGGCTACAACCACGAGCACGCCTACTGGGAACCTTTCATCGCCGCCCTCTGCTGGACCCACTCCACCGGCGAGGACTACCTGAGCCGCGCCCATTTCGCCAAGTACCAGAGCGCGTTCTACTGGTACCACTTCATCCCCGAGCTGGAGCCCCTCTGCGTGGAGCACATCGGCGTGACCCGCACCTGCCACGACTCCGGGGCCCTCTCCGTGGGCTACCTGGGTTGGCTGGCTATCAGCCGAGAAAACGATGGTCTGGGACCGGTCTGGATGGACATGCTCCGCTCGCAGGAGCCGGCCTGGGGACGAGACCGGGACGCCCTAGGCAGGCTCCTCTGGTGGGACCCCGACCAGCAGCCCATCGACTACCGGACGCTGCCGACCACGCGCATCTTCCCCACCTCGGGCCACGTCATCATGCGCAGCGACTGGACCGAGGAGTGCACCCGTTCGACAGGCTCAGGGTGTGGTGAGCAATTGACCTTGTCGAACCACACCTTCGCCAGCTTCCGCTGCGGACGCTTTGGCGAGATCGACGGTACCTGGGGCCGGAACAACGCCGACAACCTCTCCTTCACCATCCGCAAGGGCGGGCCGCTGGCCATCGACTCCGGCCCGGTGCACTCTCAGAACGTCCAGGTGCTCGACTTCCTTGCCAAGAAATCCAACTCGGCAGCACCCGTGTACGAGTACGGTCGGCAGACCATCGCCCACAACTCCATCACCGTCGGCGACGTAGAATACGTCCACCTCGACTGGCGCAAGCAGCCGACCGGGAACATCGTCCGCCGAGGCGGGCAGTCCGTCCCCCAGGCCCCCCAGTGGTGGGCCAAGTGGGGCTTTGAGGGACCTCAACAGGACTTCGTGGAGGGCCGGATCACGGCCTACCGGACCCACCCCCTCTACGACTACGCTTCAGGCGACGCACGGTTCAGTTACAGCCCTGACGACGTCCAGGAGATCACCCGCCAGTTCGTCTACCTGAAACCCGACGCCTTCGTCGTCTACGACCGTATCGTCGTCAGCGACCCGGCAAAGAGGCCCTGCTGGATGCTCCACAGCCTGCGGGAGCCCAAAGCCAGCGGCCAGGAGCGGCCCCTTACGCCCGAGGAGATCGGCCCCCAGTTCCTGCACGACGGCAAGGAGGAGGCACCCCACCCCCAGCCGGGCGGTCACTTTTGGATGGAGGGCGACGAGTTCTGGGTCGAGTCGGGCTCGCCGGGAGAAAAGGGCGAAGGGTGGCTCAGGGTGCAGACGCTCCTTCCCAGGGACGAGGAGGCCGAGCGGAAGAAGGTCGGCGGCCGGGGCCACGACTTCGAGGTGGCCGGAGTCCAGTATGGCCTCACCGACGAGGGCTACAAGGCGGCCGACGGTGCCTACGCGGTGCTGAGCACGATAGGGCTCCTCGGTTGGCGTGCCGAGCTTCGCCAGCGGGAGCCGGCCAGGACGGTCGAGTTCCTCCACGTCCTTCAGGCAGGGACCGGCGCCCGTGCTGGGGCCACCGATGCAGCCCTCCAGTCCACTCGCGAGACCCACACCGTCACCGTGGAGCACGAGGACAGGACCTTCGTGCTCACGCTGAGGCGTACGGGTGAGCGGGGCGGATCGCTTCAGGTGACCGAGGTGGGCGGGAGCCCCTACGAAGCTGCACTCCCTGAGACCGTCGAGGATCACTGGCGCCATTACCGGGAAGACCCGAGCTTCAGGCTCTGGGTCACCGACCCGCGCTACGGCGTGGTCATCGAGCCGACCCACGAAGACCGGGAGCTGGTGAAGTAGCCTGGGGGAGCACCATCGGCACGGGGCTGCCCGGGCCCGCCGGCCGGCGGGGGCAAGGCAAGGGGCTTAAGCCCCTTGTCCTGTCGGCTCTGGGTGCATGAAGCTGCGCTTCCTTCATGGCTTCACTGTCAGCCTTATCGTCTTGATTTCAAATCCTTTGACCGGGAAGGAATAGTGCCCCTGGCGTTGCTCGACCGGATGGATCGGTTCCTCTGTCATCATCGCGCTCTCTGCCTGTACGAGTTTCAAGGCCGGATTCGGGCTCAGCGTCACCGCCGCGTCCCGGTCTTCCGTCTCGAAGCAACGCAGTACGTAGGCCCTGCCGTCGAAGGACTTCTTGAATGCCGACACCACCACGTGATCCGGCTCCAAGGCCAAGAGATTCATTTCCACCGGCAGATTCCCCTCCCCCCTTTCAACAGGAGCAGCCAGCAGGGGGGTGGTCATCTCCCACCCCCAACGCGCCGACCTGGCCGTGCGCCAATCACCTTCGTGGGAGCGGAAGGAGAACCGATGGATACGTCCTTCCCCCAGTTGCATCAGCTTGTAGAAGGTCGCCCCGCTCTTGAACAGGGGCGCATAGGTGCCTTGGTGGGCATAGGTCACCGAGAAGTCGCCATCCGATATCTCGAACCACCCGGCCTTGGACAACTTCCCACCGTTCGGATACAGATTGGGCGTAACGAACCGGTGCCAGGGCTCATTGTAGTATTGCATCCACCCGGGGATGCCCTCCGTGGCTCTTGAGAAAGGCCGTTCCTCGTCCGTAAACGCCGCCGGCCAGAACGCCATCGACCCGTAGGGGATCTGCGCCCGGCACGACGCCTCATCCGGGAAGTTCAGCGGGAAGAGGCAGGCCACCTTCCCTTCACCTCCTGAGATCTCCAGGTCGATCCTGGGGGTTTCGCCGTGCAGGATCACCCGCACCATGGCCCCCCCCTGGGGGATGTCGAGATGAAGCCGTTCCGATCCAGCGCCGAGGGCTCGGATGCGTCCTACGCGAAGACGCCCTGTGAGGAGGGCGCTCGTCCAGGCCGTCCCTTTCAAGAGGCGCTGCCACCGGGGCGACTGCCTCAACTGCTCCCAGTCAAAGGGCGGCGTGCCGCCCGGCTTCAAGGCCGGGTATTCCAGCATATGGATGAGCCGCATCAGCGTGGCGAAGGGCTGACCACGCTCAGGCACCAGCTCCCGGCCACGCACTTTGTCGTAGATGCTCACGATGCCCCGCCCCGACAATGCCGTGATCCGGTAGTAGCGGTTCTCGATCTCCAGTGAATCTGCGGACAGGTCATCTCCCCGCAGCTGGGAATGGCCATCCACCACGTAGAACGTCTTGTATCCCAAACCGGGCACCGCCTGCGCACGGAACTCGATCGTCGCCGTGGAGTCGGACTGTTCAATCGTCTGGCAGAGCATCTGCTGCCCCTGCGCGTCCACGATGGCCGCCGTCGACTGGCGGGTCTTGCGCGCGATGTCGAGCGCGGCGAGCGAGACGGAGAGGCTGGAGTCGGTCAGCGGGTTGAGGGGCGGCGTACCCAGGCGTTGTCTACGGGCTGGAAG
>CAZIBA010000248.1:0-4670 GCA_964536795.1 uncultured Planctomycetota bacterium
TGCTCGCCCAGCTTCTGGAAAACCTGCGCTGCTCGGTGCGCCTGCTCGAGGAAGCTCATTCCATCCATGCCCGGCATCTTGAGATCGAGCAGCACGGCATCAACTCTCTCTCGACGCAAAGTGGCCATCGCGGCTTCCCCATCCTTCGCCTCCAGGGCCTCATGCCCTTCCTTTGTCATCAGGGTAGAAAGGGCCCATCTCATGTCCTCATCATCATCCGCGATCAAGACCCGTGGCCGATGCCCATCCCTGTCTTCCACAGGCACTGTCCTTTCAACACTTGATGTCCACACGAGCTTATTCGCCGAGGAGCCGGACCGCCTCATCCAGCGTGGACAGCCGGACGTCCTGGGGCAGATGCTCCCCGAGCGAATGAAGCAGGCCAAGGAAGATCATTCCCGTTTCATCCTCGTGGAGCGTCTCGTCAATCCTGTTGGCGATGTACCGGTCACGCCTTTTCAGCAAGGCCTCCCTTTCGCCGCCAAGGGGACCAGCAAGATCGTCTGAGCCACCGGACTCCAGTGACTTGAGTGCTCGCTGGACAAGCTCGTACTCCTCCATGAGCAGCTCCGGAGATTCCGTTCCCACCAGTTGCGCGCCTTTTTCCATCAGGTCCAGAAGAAGCCGATGATTCTGGCTCCCGGCCTCGGCAAGGGCTGTGACAATATCGGCCTCCCGGCCGCAATGTGGCAACCCGTCCTGGTAGAGCCGGAGCTTTTCATAGTCCAGGTCCATTCGATTAATCTTGTTCCGTATTGTTCTCCAGGTATTATCGACAGCCTTCACGTGGCATTCCCATTGCCTTTTCCCGAACTTCCGATTGTAAAGGGCTCTAACGGATTCGCTCACGCTCCCCATATCCGCCTGCGTGTGCATAACCCGCACCAAAATGAGCTGTCTCACGGAGTCATTAGCCACAACGCGTGATCCCCGAAACATTGCTCCTCCTGCAAACGCCTTAGCTCCTCCACAAAGACATCACCGATGCGCTTAAAGAAGAGGAGGGCGAAAACGTAGCCGCTGAACTCCGAGTGGTCCACGTTCCCACGAAGGATATCCGCCGCCTTCTCAAGAAATTGATGGCTCCTCGCTGTTTGGTGTGGGTGGATTGGGGGGCCAGCCCCCCACACCCCCCCGGCATTTTTCGCTTTGGAACCTCCCGGCAGGTGCTCAAGATAGAGGCGGCCGGCCCGCGGGAGGCGGACCGGCACACCTGCCAGAGAGGTCCCTGAGACGGCGCTCGGGGTGCGTGCCCGCAGAGCCCCCGTCCACCGAAGGCAACGACTACGAAAGTTGCACGCGCGTGGCATCTGCCTATCAGAACTCCGAAAGTGCTTCCCCGGCTTCTAGCGTTGTAGTATTAAGCGGGTTCCACAAATTGGACAATCAGAATGCTGGCGGATGGCCGTTCTTCGCCTTCCGTCCCTACATGCATGGTCTAAAGACTTACTCCATGCAGGTTAGCGCATAAGATAACCCCTGAGCTAACGTCCCACCATCGGGGATGTTACGTTGCTCGACTCCGGGGAAACCACGGGGCTTCCGCCCGGGGATTCCCCACCGCGGCGACGCGCAAAGACAGAAGCAGAAGCCCGGGAAGTGGCCGCGACCGAAGACGGCCGCAGCAGCGGCAACCACGTTTAGCTCACATTATTCAGGAGAGAGGTGGAAAAGAGGAGGCGGATGGCTCCAAGAGTCGGTAGAATACCGGCTTAGGGCAAACAGAAAGGAGACATCCGCCATGACAGAGTGTAACACACAACTTCGCTTTTCCTTCCACAAAAATCTCCCGGTGGTGGCTGATTTCTCCGGTGGCCAGCTCACCAGCGACGCCGGTCTCCTGCGCCTGCGTGAACTGGACCACCGACTGGGCTGGTCCCAAGCCGCCGCCGGGCAGCTGGCCGACACCCGCGACCCGGCCAAGGTCGAACACGACCTTACCACCATCCTCCGTCAGTGCCTCTTCGCCCTCATTGCCGGCTACGAGGACGCCAACGACCACACCCGGCTCCGCACCGACCCCACGGTCAAACTCCTCTGCGGTCGAGACCTCAGTGAAGGTAGTGACCTGGCCAGCCAACCCACCATCTCCCGCTTCGAAAACGGCGTCACACCTCGCCAGGTCGCCCAACTGAACCGACTCCTGCTGAAGCAGTACATCCAGCTGCACCGGGACAACGCTCCCCAGCAGATCATCCTGGACGTCGACCCCACCGATGACCCCTGTCACGGCCATCAGCAGTTGGCCCTCTTCAACGGCTTCTACGACCAGTACATGTACCTGCCGCTCTTGGTCTTCGAACGAGCAAGCGGCATGCTCCTCGGGGCACGACTCCGGCCAGGCACCGCTCATCCTGCTTCCCGAGTCCTCCAGTTGCTCAAACCCATAGTCAAGAAGCTCCGCCGGGCCTTTCCCGAAGTACAGATCACCATCAGGGCCGATGCCGGCTTCGTTGTCCCCAGGCTCTACCGCTGGTGTGAGAAGCACAGAATCGGCTACCTCATCGGCTTTCCGGCCAACTCGGTCCTGAAGGAGGAGACCGACTGGGCCCTGGACTGGCTCCAGGAGCGCTTTGCCCACGACGGCACACCTCACCGCTGGGTGGGAGGCTTCATGTATCAAGCTGGCTCCTGGGAAAAGCCTCGTCGCATCCTGTACAAGGTGGAGGTCAACGCCCAAGGGACCAACCGCCGATTCGTGGTGACCAACCTGCCGGGATTGCCCGCTCACCTCCTTCCCCTCTACAACGACCGGGGTACTGCCGAGGGTTTCATCGACCAGTTCAAGAATCAACTGTCCTGTGATCGGCTCAGTTGCCACCGCTTCCTGGCCAATGCCTTTCGCCTGCTGATGACGGCCCTGGCCTACAACCTGTTGGTGACGTATCGCAGGCAGCTGGCGGGGACTGAGTTGGAGTCGGCTTCGGTGGAGACCATCCGCAGTCGCCTCCTCAAGATCGGTGCTCGGCTGCATCAGACCGTGCGCAGATTCTGGGTCTATTTGGCCAGTGGCTTTCCCTTCCGGGAACTCCTGACGAAACTGCTTCAGCGCATCGCCCGACTGCATCCACCGCCGCTGCCCGCCTGATCCCATCCAGAGACAGTCACGTCACGGTTTCCGGGGGGAGGCCCTGCCTCCACTCCGTGAAAAAGCCCCCTTTCCTGCCCCCACGGACCCCGTGGCGCCTGTCTTCCACCCTCAAGACCACCTCGAGGCCCTCAACGCTGCATCCGCCCCTCACTCACCCCCTCCACAACCCCACTTCCCAATGCGTCGTGAATAATATGGGCTATACTCCTCGTAACTTTCCGTCCCTGCGACGCCCCTCCCCGCGCCGTAGCCACACACAAACAGGGCCTTCCAAGGGAATTCCTCCGGTTTGATCGGTTCCTCCTCGGGAAGCTTGAGTAGGTCCCGCCGAAGTGTCTCCCTGGAACCCTCTTTGGTGATCGTCGTTATAGTCCGGTAACCCCGGCCGCTGGCCGCCGCAAGGTCGACGGTGATCTCGGCGGAACCTTGCTCCGAACGAGCAAACTTGCCCGGAACGTCGGACAACAGTCCAGAAGCACTGGTCTGGTCACAAAGCCCCATAGCGATGCTTCGAAGAACCGTTGTCTTCCCCGTCCCATTGACGCCCAGGATCAGTTGCCACTTTGCCTCTTGGCTTGAGTCGAGGTCAATTTCGACCATCTCGAAGCAGCGGACGCTTTTGAGAACGACCTTCGTGATATACATGGTCACAGCCCCCTGAAGACCGGGCGGAAGCTCCCAACGAGATGCTTCCTGAGAAGGCCCTCCTCCCAGCCACGCCCGGCAGTCGAAGCCACTCCGCCGAGGACCCTGGACACTGCCTACACCTCCGTCCCAGCCCGAGCCTGCCAGCCCCATTCTGGCCACGTGGCAGCATTGTCTCTTGCGCCCGGCAGGTGTCAAGCTATTATCCCTGCGGGATTTGGGCAATGGCCCGGGGGAGGGGCGAGATCCTCTGGCTCATTCTCGTAGCCGAGAGGGGGTGCTGCAATGAGAGCACGTCCACAAAGGCTCCTGGGCAGTATCCGAGGCAAGAAGGAGGCTCTGGCGGCCGCCCGGGGCGGCGCCCACATTGCGGACGTGGAATACCCAGCATCGGCCTTGGGGACCCCGTACCCGCTCAATATCCAGGCGGTTCGGAAGGCGCTGCCGAAGTCTGTGGCCGTCGCCACGAACATTGGGGAAGAGCAGCCCGGGCGGTCAACGGCCTGCCAAGCGGCGCTGGGCGTAGCACTGGCCGGTGTGGATATAGTCAAGCTTGGGCTTGCCAGGATGCCCCTTGGGGAGGCGAAGGAGTTCGGCCCTGCCCTTGTCCGCACTGTGAGGAAGTGGTTCCCGAGGAAACAGCTTGTCCCGGCTCTCTTCGCTGACAGTCGGCTGGCCAAGTGGTACATCGACCCCCTCAAGCATGGTCCCGACCTGGCAGCGCACATGAGGGCCGATGGCCTGCTCATCGATACCTTCGACAAAGGCCTCGGCATGGGTCCCTTGGACTACTACAGCCTCAGGGATGTCAGGCGCTTCGTCCAGAAATGCCATGAGACCGAGATTTCCCATATGGATGCCGCTGCAGCCCTCTATTGCGCCATCGCCTCTAATTCTGCCTCTTCCGGACCCTCTGTCAAGGCTCGATTTGCTC
>CAZIBA010000249.1:0-4661 GCA_964536795.1 uncultured Planctomycetota bacterium
TCTCGCCCGACGCCGGCATCGCCGAGGCCGTCTCCCTTATGCTCACCAGACGGGTCCACCAACTGGTGGTCACCGAAGACGACCCCGACCAGCGACGCCGGCCCATCGGTATGCTCTCGGTGAGCGACGTGGTGAGCGCCCTCTGCGAGACAAACCTCCAGGCATAGCCCGCTCCGGGTGAGGAGCAGCGGATCACTGCCCAGGAACGGCCGTAGGTCAGGCTGGTGCGGTCGGCAAGGGCCTGGTGTCTTTCCCTTCCTCCTTCCGCCTGGCCCACTGTGTGCGCAGTGCCTTCAGGCCGACCCGGTAGTTGTCCTGAATCGTGGCCGAGCCCTGCATGGGCAGGTGAGTGAGCTCGGGAAGCCTCTGGGCGAGGATGGTGAAGAGGGTCTCGGCGGCGAAGACGGTTCCGTAGCTGCAGTCCAGGGCTCGGAGAACATCGTCGTTTTCCCGGTGGACGCTTGCCACGACCTCGGGGTCGCGACTGCTGGAGCAAGTGTGCCCCGGGCCCCAGACGGACCCCTTGGGGTCGGGCTCCAACTTCTCGCAGTGGAGGCAGATGTCGTCGTACTCCTGCACCAGTTCGACCTCGGTGTCCGGCTGGACGGAGCGCATCAGTTCCAGCCCGTACTGCATCGCCGGGCGGGGTTGCCCGGCCTCGCCCAGGGCCAGGTAGGCCAGCAGGTAACCGGGATGGTAGGGGCGAAGTCTGATGCGCTGGGGAACAGGACCGGTCATCGTGCTGCCTTTCCTCTCTGTGGGGAGATGACGACCGGTGAGCCAGCCGTGGCTGCGAACAGCTCTTTTGCCTGACCCATATTCACGGCCACCTCCAGGTGGTCGGTGCTGGCGACCAGTATTAGGGGCTCTCCTTCGGGGACGTCGCCGTAGGTGTTGACGAGGTGAGCCTCCCGCGTGACCTCGCCGACGGTGACCTGGAGCAGGTCTCCCCGCTCGGCCTCCAGCTCCAGCAGAAGGTAGTCGGGGATGTTGGTGTGGAGGTTGCCGTAGTGGTCGATGCTGATGACCTCACCCCGCACCTCTCCCTGGACATGCTCGGCCGGGGTGATGGGCAGGAGCACGTAGTCGTCGATGAGGGGGCCGACCGACCGAAAGGGAACGCCCGCCGCCAGGCGGGCGGCAGTGGGTCCGAAGACGTCGCGGCCGTGGAAGCTGGAGGAGACGCGGCGGGCCCGGAACAGCTCGCGGTTGGTGATCTGGCGTACCTCGACCGGTCTCAGGCGACCGGCGACGAAGGTGAAGAGGCCGTTGTCCGGGCCGACGAAGAGCCTGCCGTCGCGGCTGCGAAGGACGATGGCCCGACGTTCGGTGCCCACACCGGGGTCGATGACGGCCAGCACCACGGTTCCCGGTGGGTACTCGCGGGCGGCCAGGTACAGGTTCCAGGCAGCCCGGCGGACGTCGTAGGGCTCCAGTTGGTGGCCCAGGTCGTCGATGACGACCTCTGGGGCAATGCTGCGGATGACGCCCTTCACGGCCCCCACGTAGAAGTCGCTCTCTCCGAAATCGGTCAGGAAGGCTATGGTTCCGTGACCTGCGGCTTCACGGCTCCCGTCGCTGGCGCACCCCTGGGGCAGGAGGGCCAGGGCAGCGCAGGCGAGGACGGCGGCAGCACTAAGAGTGGTTTTCAAGAGCTGGTCCTTTCCTTCGCGGTCGGCTGTCAGGTCACGAGGATAGCACCGGTGGGGCCTGGAGACAAGCTGCGGACGGGCCGGCCGGGTCCGAGGCTTGACAGCTTGGGGTCCCGGGGCGTAGGATACTTCGGTCCTTTCCCGGGGTGAGAGGGGACGCGAACCATCGCTGAGGGGCGTTGGGATTCCAGGAGGTTTGAATAGGAACGATGCCGGAGAAGCCGAGTTTTTTCTCTGAGAAGGCGAAACGGATCGGTGCACCACCCATCAGCTACCTGATGGCGGCAGCGGTGACCAACCGGGACCTGATTTCGCTGGCCGCGGGTCTGGTGGATTATGAGACGCTGCCCGCTGCCGAGGCCCGTTCAGCTCTGGACGGGATGCTGGCCGACCCGGGGCGGGCCCGGACCATGCTCCAGTACGGTACGACGGAAGGCCTGCTTCGCCTGCGCGAGCAGGTGCGGGAGCGGTACCTGGAGGGTCCGGCCCGGGAGGCCGTCGGTGTGGACGACGTGGTGGTGGGGACGGGAAGCCAGCAACTGCTCTACCTGGTCGCCGAGCTGCTCCTGGACGAGGGTGACATCGTCTTTCTGCCCGCTCCCAGCTACTTCGTCTTCATGGGAGCGCTGGAGAGCATGGGGGCCCGGGCGGTGGGCATCCCCATCGACGAGGACGGGATGCAGGTGGACGTGCTGGCCGGGGAGCTGGACCGTCTGGCCGCCGACGGCGAGCTGAGCCGGGTCAAACTGGTGTACCTGTCCAGTTACTTCCAGAACCCGGCCGGCGTCTCCCTCAGTGTGGAGCGTCGGCGGCAGCTCCAGGAAACCGTCCGCCGGTGGAGTACCGACGAGCACCGCATCTTCATCCTGGAAGACGCTGCCTACCGTGAACTGCGCTACGAGGGCGAGGACACCCCGCCCATCAAGGCCTTCGACGAGGACAACCGTCAGGTCATCTACCTGGGCACCTTCAGCAAGCCCTTCTCTCCGGGTCTGAAGACGGGCTTCGGGTTCTTCCCCAGGGAGCTGGTACCCACGCTGCTCTACCTGAAGGGCAGCCACGACTTCGGCTCGGCCAACTTCAATCAGCACCTGCTTTCCGACGTGCTGGAGACGGGAGTGCTCGAAGAGCACGTGGCCCGGCTCTGTCGGACCTACCGGCACAAGCGGGACGTGATGCTAAGGGCCCTCAGGCGCCACCTGGGTGGGCAGGCCCAGTTCGTCGTACCGCACGGGGGTCTCTACGTGTGGGTGACGATGCCTGCGGATGTGGACACGGGACGGGAGGGCGCCTACTTCCGGACCTGTCTGGAAACGGGTGTCCTCTTCGTTCCCGGTGAGTACTGCTTCCCGGCCGAGGGACCCTTCGAGCGTCCCGGGAACTGTCTGCGGCTCTGTCACGCCGTACCAGGTGAGGCCCAGATCGAGGAGGGTGTGGCCCGGATGGGGCGGGCCTTGGCCGGGCTACGAGGTCGGCCCTCCCGGGTCAGTACGGGCTGAGTGGCGGCGACGGTGGCCGGGGCGCCGGCGGCGCCGGTACGGGTGGACGAAACCCGAGGTCGAATCACTCGTGCGCATCCTACAACGCTACGTCTTCGTGGAACTGGCCACGGTGCTCGTGGCCGCCTTCCTGGTGGCTGCTCTGGTGCTGACCGTGGGGGGCACACTGCGCACGTTGGAGGGGCAGCAGGTGAGCTTCGGCATGCTGGTGCGGATGATGCCCCTCATCGTGGCCAAGCTGCTTCCCTATATCTTCCCGGTGGCGATGCTTCTGGCCACGACCATGGTCTACGGCCGGATGGCGGCCGACAACGAAATCATGGCCATCCGGGCGGCCGGCATGCACCTGTGGCACGTGGTCAGTCCGGCGCTGCTGCTGGGGCTGGCGGCCAGCGGGGTGTCGCTGTACGTGGCCGACTGGTACATCCCTCAATCCCGTACCCGCATCCGAGGACTGCTGGCCGAGCACATCGGTGAGGTGCTGGACCACCAGCTGGCACAGACCCACGTGAAGGTCGGTCCACTGGACATCGCTCACCACGGGAAGGTGGGCTCCACGCTCTACGACGTCACCGTCACCCTGTACGGTGAGAAGAACCGGAAGGAAATGGAGATCAGCGCTGCCCAGGCCGCCTTTTCCGTGAACCGAGAGCAGGGCCTGGTAGCCTTCCAGTTCCTCAAGGGGAGCACCACCAGTTTCTCTGCGGAGGGAGAGGACCAGGGGTCGGTCAGGTTCGACGAATCACGCTTCACCTTCGACCTGCGTCGTCTGGGCGACAGCGGAGGGGACATCAAGGATATGACCAGGCTCTGGGTCCACCAGCGCCAGGCCGTGGGAAGGGAACGTCTGGAGGCCCGGGCCGAGGTACTGCGCCGGGGGGCGTTGGGAGTGGCCTGCTTCGTGTTCGTCTTCGTGGGTGTGCCCTTGGGCATCCGCTTTCGCAGTGGGCACCTGCTCTCGGCTTTTGCCGTGGCCTCGGGGACGGTGTACGTCGTCTACTTTCCCTTGCTCATGGTCGGCAAGGCCCTGGCCGAGAAGGGGACGCTGTCGCCGGTGGTCCTGCTCTGGTTCCCCAACGTGCTGCTTCTGGCCTTGGGTGCGGTGCTGATGACGGTCGAGTTCCGTCGTTAGGGGAGGAAGGGGACGGATGTTCGGCACCGTGGATCGCTACGTCGTCCGTGCACTCCTCTTCTCGATGATGGTGTGTTACGGGGCCCTGGTGGGGTTGTATCTCATCATTGAGATATCGGGCAGAATCCCTGCCCTGTACGCACACAGCGGTTTCTGGGGACTGGCGCCGCTGGTGGTGAGGGTCTATCTTCCCCGCATCCCCTTCATCTTCCACGAGCTGACGCCTTTCGTGGTCCTCTTGGCGGCCATGTTCACCGTGAGCAAGATGCACCGGGACAACGAGCTCCTCTGCCTGGTGGTCTCGGGGGTGAGCATCTTTCGGGTGCTCAGGCCCATCTTCGTGGTGGCCGTGTGCGTGAGCGTGCTCTCAGTGGCCAA
>CAZIBA010000250.1:0-4656 GCA_964536795.1 uncultured Planctomycetota bacterium
CCGTCAGTCGGCGTAGGGGGTGCAGCCGAAGCGGTCCTTGTACTTGATGAGGAGGTCCGAGATCTCGCCACCGGCATCGTCGATGGCCCGCTGGAGCATCATCTGACATACGTCCGGGTGCTCCTTGGTCAGGTACGTCTCCAGGTTGGGGTCGTCTGCAACGCGGTGAAGCAGGGGGCCCTCGTTCCACAGGTTGTCGTTGTACCACCACTCGTCATCGATGACGGTCACCAGCCCACCCCAGGACACGGTGACGTAGTCCCGCACCCGCTCCACGTCACCCGTCACTGCCGGCCAGATGTTGACGCCGTCGATCTCGTGCTCGAATTCCTGGCCGACCAGGGCCAGGAGCGTGGCCGTGAGGTCGTGGTTGTAGCAGAGCACGTCGGACGTCGTACCGGCCGCTTCTCCGCCCGGGTGTCGGATCATCATCACCAAATCGGCGACGGCGTGGGTCATGGGATGGCCCTGCTTGCTCACCAGGCCCTTGTCGCCCGGGTCGTGACCCACGTTGTGGCCGTGGTCGGAGATGACGGCCACGATGCTGTCCTCAAGGCGGCCGCTGGCCTTGAGGGCCTCCATGAAGTGACCGAACCAGCGGTCCACCATGGTCACCTCACCGGCGTAGTTGGCCTGGAGCCGCTTGACCTCCCGGGGGGTGAAGACGCCCTGCCAGCGACCGTAGGCCGACTGGATGACGTCCACGCAGTCGTCGTCGGGGTCGTAGAGCTTGCGGTAGTAGAGGGGCGGGTCCCAGGGCTCGTGGGGGTCGAAGGAATCGACACAGAGGAAGAAGCTGTCGACGTCGTGGTTGTCGGTTATCCAGCGGGCGGCCTCGCTGAAGACGCGGGCGGGGTAGTAGTCCGATTCGTTGACCCGGTAGGCGTTGTTGGTGAGGTATCGGCGGAGGAAGCCCCAGAGGCGCTGCTTCTGGTTCTTGAGGCTCTCGGGGACGTGCTTGGCAATCACCTCGTCGGAGACCACCGGGCCGCTCAGGTACTTGTCGCTCTCCTGACCCCGGATCCAGGTCCACTGGTCGAAGCCCCGGTGGAAGTTCTTGCTGGGCTTGAACTGGTGGTAGGTGTCGGTGATGAAGGCGGTACGGTAGCCCCGCTCGCTGAGGTGCTCGGCCACGGTGGTCTGCTCCTCGGGGATGGGACCCCAGCCAGGGGCGCCCGAGAAGTCGCCCTTGTAGTCGTGGTGCCCAGGGAAGGGATAGCAGCGAAGCCCGGTGTGCAGCGCCCGGCGGACAGGCAAGGTGGGCAGCGACTCGGGGTAGCAGCGGGTGAAGACCGTCGCCTCCTTGGCGAAGGCGTCCAGGTGGGGGGTGTGGATCCACTCGTTCCCGTAGGCCCCCACGTGGTCCTGACGCTGACTGTCCAGTATGACCAAGACGATGTTCATCTCACGGTCCTTTCTCCAGAGGACAACCTCACCAGAAACCCGACCGCCCCACTATGCAAGAGACCGTCGCCCCCGTCAATGCCAGACCGCACGCCCAGCGGCCTGAAACTGCTTGCGAGGGTAGCTGGCCTGAGGTTAGTATGGCGGTCGTCTGGAGGGACGGGCGCAGAAGGGGAGTGCTTCGAGATGATGGGCTTGCGCCGGTGCGACCTCGGCCGTCTTGCTGGTCTCACTGTTTGTGCCCTGCTGGTCGTTCTTCTGCTGGAGGCGCCGCCTCTTTCAGCTGGCCCCTCCGACCGTCCGCAGACAGGCTCCTCTCGGGCAGCCACTGCGGACACTCGAGACAAGCGAAGCTTGACGGACGTTGCCCCGGGGCAGATGGGCCGGGTCGTGAACCTGGACGCGGTGGCCGTCTTTGAGGGCTACGCGCCCCGTCCCTGGTCGCCGGTGGCGGTGACGGTACGCAACCCGGGCCCCGACCCCCTGGCCGGCGAGTTGTCCTATGGACAGCGCGGCCAGAGCGAGGGCTTCCGGGCTCGGCGTGAGCTTTTCCTGGGGCCGGGAGGCACCAAACGGGTCTTCTTCTACGTGCCCGAGGAGTGGGGTCTGGTGCAGTTCACCGTAGGCGGGACGGTGCTGGCCGAGACCAACGCCTCCGGGAACCCGAGCTACCGCTACGGTTTTGACGCGGCCCTGCTGGTGACCGTGGCCGAGCAGCCGGGCAGCTTCAAGTTCCTGGAGCAGACCACGAGCCAGTCGCGGCGGAGCCCCGACCCTCTGGATAACCGCTACGTCGCTCAGGTGAGGGAAGTGGAACTGCTCCCCGACCGCTGGGTGGGCTACAGCGGGGTGAAAGCGGTCATCCTCAGCCGGGTTCAGTTCGACACCATCCCGGCTCCCCAGCAGCGGGCCCTGCTGGAGTGGGTGCAGACGGGTGGTTGGCTCATCCTCTCTCCGGGAGCCGACGCCCGCTGGCTCACCCGTCCGCCACTGGCCGGGTTGATCGACCTGGAGGTGGTCGGCAACCAGGAGGTCACCCGGGCCCCGGCCCTGGAGAGGTACGCGCGGTTCGAGGGGGAGAGCAAGTTCCTGCTCCACCAACTGCGGGCCCGTCGGTCGCTCTTCGTCGGCGAGCAGATAGAGGGCTGGCCCAGCTACCTGGGCCTGCAGGTGGGCTCGGGGGTGGTGGTGGTGACGGCCTTTGACGCCGGGGCCAGTCTCTTTCGCGGCTGGTCGGGGACCCCGGCTTTCTGGGGGGCCCTGCTGGAGAGGATGAGCGGGGGGCCTCGGCCTCAGTGGAACGCCCAACGCTGGCGTGACTACGCTCAGACGGACCGCGACGCCATCAGAGTACTGTCGGCCATGACGGCCAAGGCCATCTCGGCCCTCCTCATCGCCGGCATCGTGGGGGCCTACGTCCTCTGTGTGGGGCCGTTGAACTACCTGGTGCTGCGGAACTACCGTCGCCGGGTCTGGCTGGTGCTGACCACACCGGTGGTGGCGGTGGTCTTCGTGGTGCTGGTTACGGCCCTGGGCATCCTGGGACGGGGCATCAGTTCGCTGAGCCAGCACCTGACGTTCCTCAGCGTGTGCGGTGACTCGGAGCTGGCCTACGAACGGAGCTTCGTGGGGCTGTGGTGTCCGACGTCGGGCTCCTTCCACCTGGCCTGCCCGAGCAACGCTTTCATCAGACCGGTCACGATGGGCGACTACCGCCAGCCCGTCTGGACTCGGCTGGGGACGGTGCGTGTGGACCGGGGCACCGTTCTGGAGGACTGCCTCTTCCGGGTGAACGAGCTGCGCTGTTTTCAGGTGGACACGGTGAGACCGCTGGGGGGACGCCTGCGCCTGGAGCAGGAGGGGGAGACGCTGGTTCTCCTCAACGAGACGGACCTCGACCTGCGAGAGGCCTACCTCACCACGGCCACGGAGACCGTCCGCTTCGGCACGGTGGCTGCGGGTGACCGCAAGACGGGCGTGGGCCAGGAAGACCCGCGACGAGGACGGGAGACCCGGGACAAGTGGATTCTGCGGGTGGCCCCGGACTGGGTGGGGCCGCGGGTGGCCGGACGCAGACGCGGGCGGTCCGCCTCCGGTGACTTCTGGAAGGTAACCGACCAGGCGACGATCGTGAGCAACCTCGGCCGCGCCCTGACCTTGGTGGCGTTAGTGGAGGGACTCGAGGAGCCGGTGACCGTGCGTGGGGGACGGGTGCGCACGGAACGCCGGCTGACGGTGCTCCGCGCCTACCTCCCGGTGGAGTGAGCCCGGGGGGAGGGGTGTACCCCAAGATTGTGGAGACGGGTCAAGACTGGGTGACGGGAGGACTCCCCCTTGGCCGTCCAGCCCGGGTTCGCCCACGGGTGGCACTGGCTCACTTCCGGGTGGCACCCAGCCTTTTTCCACAAGGAAGTCCGCGCTGGAAAGCCTACTTCGCCGAAGTGGCCTTCGGCTACGAAGGCTGAAGGACCCGCCCGGGCACACCTCTGTTCTTTGAGGCGAGGGGTCCATTTCGAAGGTGTGCCACAGCTGCTTCGGCCTTCGCCCTTGGCGGCTATGGCGGACAGGCTTGCCTGTCCCGAGCGGAGTCGAGGCCCTGCTCTGCCTAGCCGCTACGCAGGGCGGAGCAGAGGGCCCGGCCGTGAGTTCGCTCGAACAGCCCAGCCATGCAGGAGAAAGGTGTGACACGGCCGGCCTTGTCCGGCCGTGTACTGGCGCCTGGGAAAGGTGGGGTGGCACGGGCACCCGCGGAGCGAGTGCCCGTGGTCTTCACACGGGTGGTCTGCCTTGGGCGAGCCACTTGTGCAGCGAACCTTCGCACGGGCAGTGGGTCGCTCGTACGAGTCGTAGGACTTTCGGCCAGCCGATGCTCGTGCCACTCCTTGCCTCGTCCGTCGGCCAGCGGGGTGAACTCCCCCACAGAACCGACGTGCACTGGGGAGAGAATTGACCCGTTTTTTTCTTGACAGGAGTCGGTCGATGTCCTACAAGTTCAGTGTGCTGTTCGTTGGCGGGGTACTGAAGGTCCGCGCCGAGGGCGTGCACGTCACGGTGGTCGTGTGAAAGGGGAAAAGGATGCGACGGCTGATCATTGCCTTGCTGTTGCTGGCCGGTGCGGTGATGCTGCTTCCCGGCTGCTTCACCGGAGACGCCCGGCACAACGCCTACCACTTGCAGGTGCTGGAAAGGGACATGCAGGCCCTGCACGAGAACTGGGACTGGTTCTGGAAGTCGGACCGGCCCACCATGCTG
>CAZIBA010000251.1:0-4640 GCA_964536795.1 uncultured Planctomycetota bacterium
AAGGTGCGGGAACGGGGGGCGCACTGCCCCCCTCGCCTCGGGTGAGGTCGTACAGACAAGGGGCTTAAGCCCCTTGCCCCGAAACGTCAGGATTGGCTGGGGGTGACCCATAGGGGAGGGTCACCCCCAGCTTCGAGTGGGGTTTGAGGTCCGCTGCTGGGATCAACTCCTCTGCTAAGAAGGCGCCTTCTCCTGTGCATTAGAGGCCACGGCTTGCTGTTCCGGAACGAGCAAGACCCGACGGATTGCGGCTGTGCCTCGGGGAGCACTTCGCCCACTGGCTCACTCCCGTCGGTTAGGCATCCTCCGCCGGAGGGAACCCCCAAACCCCAAGGACGACCCTTCAGGCTCGTCACGAGGGCAGGGGAGAGGTCCACTCGAAGCCTGCGCGGTCGGGGTTGCGCGCGCTGACCGCAGCAGCTCGACGTGGAACGTCCTCCCTGAGGTTCTCCCCTCCTTGCTGCCCTCCACCATAACATATTTACACACAAAAGTCAAGGGAAAAGTCTGTGGACTCGAAGGTTTTTGGCCCGCCGATCACCTCTCCCACAGGTCCGTCAGGAGCAGGTGGGTCTCCCCGGGGACGGAGCGCTTGGTCGGGGTAGTCAATCGTCGTCGGGAGCGAGCAACAGAGGAACGCGTCAGCTGTTGGCGAGCCCGAGGGCGTGAAGGAGCAAACCGGTGGCGTGTGAGCCCGGGCCTCAGCTCGCCCCCATAGCGCGGCGGATGACCTCATCCGGGTCCAGGGTCTGAAATCCGGAGAATATGCGGTCCACTTGGTCGAACTCGGCAATCACGTCGCCGCCCTTCAAGTGCTGTTCCACGTCTCCTCTAAGTTCCTCCCGTTCCTGGCGCAGGTCGCTCATGTCAGAAAGGTCGAGAAACCTGGAGATGAATCTCTGCTCGTCGTGGGACTGCACCGCTACCCAGATATCCCCATCCAAGTACCGCGCCTCGCCGCAGTACTTGATCTCGGTACCAGTCTCCGGCCCGTCGACCTCGAGCGCGAGCCCTGGACTCCCTTTCAAGATGCCGGGACTGATAATGCCGCCCACAGTGAGTTCGTCCAGAAGCCCGCCGAAGAAGTCTTGCGAAATCAGTTTTAGTCTCCCCGTCACTTCTGCTTCTATAGTGCGCGGCGCTGTTCTGCGGGCAAAGTATCCGCTGACAACAGACTTGTAGTAGTCGGCGCCTACAAACACTGGAATTGAGTTTCGCACGATGCTGTGGTAAAGCCCCATGTACACAAATGGTGTTTCCTCCGCGCCTAAGCGCATGACCATCTGTCCTGCCGTGTAGGCCAACAGAGCATCGATTGTGGTCGCGCTGGTTGTCGCCTCCATCTGCGGTATGTTCCTCCGGAATTCCCTGTGCATGTACCGCTTCCTCTTCGGTGACCCAATGACAAGCGGTCCGTACTGTGACAAGGCGCCGGCTATGCAGACAGATACGCCTTCTTCCAGTGGCCCTTGCCTTTGTTCCCAAAAGTCACCGATGCTGGTTAAGCGCACTATGCGTCGCCGCCTCAGTGTCTTCTTGATCGCACGGGCCCCCGCCTGCACCAAGTTCGCGATACTCTCTGCCAAAAGGCGTGAAACTACGGGCCCCATGGTATCATACATGTTATCATACTCCCAGCCGCCCTTTCACCTAACGCAATACACTCCATCGGCCTCCGCTTGTCAACCCTTTTCTTCCCGTGAGACCTTCCGCCTGGTCGCCGATGCTCCCCGCCAAGCGGAAGGAAAGGGGACATTCATCTTTTCTTGGTTTGACGGCTTCGGGGAGCACGTACTACTGGGGGACGCTCTTGGCGAGGAAAAGTAGAATGTCCCCTTTCCCTCTCGGCGTCTCTGCGTTTCCATCCCTCCTGTGTCACAACGTGCCACGGCCCGTCTTGTTTGACCTGAGCATGTCGAAGGGCGTGGCTGTGCTTCATTGGGTGTGGTCGGCCCCCAAAGCCCTCAGTGTCCGGTGCAGGTTCTCTGCTGGGGTGCCTGGGGAGATGTCGCAGCCACTGCTGTAGATCCAGGAGCCCCGGCCTTCGACCTGGGCCTTGAGTGAGGCCGTTGCCCGGCTGATGGTCTCGCCGGTGCCGAAGGCGAAGACGGCGCTGGGGTCCAGGTTGCCTCGAAGAACTGCCCGTCCTCCGTTTCGAACGAGTACCTCCACGGGAGAGACCTGGTGGTCGATGTCCACCAGGTTTGCCCCCGTCGAGAGCACGTCCTGGAAGATGGGGAGCAGGTCTCCGCAGATGTGCAGGCCCACCACGGGCCAGCCTGCCCGGCGAAGCTCACTGACGATTCGACGATGGTGTTCCAGCACGAACCGGCGATACGTGTCGGGCCGGATGAAGTTGGGCGAGCAGGTGGCTTCTCCGAGCACCACGGCGTGGGCGCCTGAATCGACAAAAGCCTTTCCGAGGCCGAGGGTGACATCGCTGGTGAAATCGAGCACCTGGGTCAGTAGCTCGGGTGACCGAATGGTGTCCATGAGAATGTTTTCTACGCCGCGCAACTGGGCGGCCATCAGGAACGGCCCCCTGAGGGTGACGATGACGAACGCTTCCTCCCCCGTGGTCTCCACCACGCGTTCCACGGCTTTGCGGAACATCGGGAAGCGTCCCCGTTCGAGCGGATTCATCTCCCTCAAGCCCTCGATGTCGTCAGGGCCTTTTAGCAGGCGCTCCCTCAGCACCGGGCCGCCGTCGGCGGGTTGGTCGACCCGAGCGCCCAGGGCCTCAGGCTCAGCTGTCACCCCCAGGGAGAGCTGGACGCCGTCGTACCCGAAGCTGCGATACCCGTTGACGATGACTTCGGCCATGGCGTCGGGATCGGCGAAGAACCGGCCCAGAGGCACGCGGAACATCCCCGCGAGGCCCGAGTGGATGATGGGAACGATGGGCGTCCGATCAGGCTTCTCGCCGGCAAAGACGGCCTGCACTCGTTGGAGACCGGTCATCTGATAACCTCACTTCCACAGTCGTTGGCCCGGCCACTCTTCCGTACGGACCCGATGGGCCGTAGGCAAGGGGCTGAAACCCCTTGCCTAAAAGGTCGACAGAAGCGGGACTCAGTCAAAAGTCCGGCCGATCTCGTTCCAGCGGTAGCCGATGCCCGGACCGCTGATGGTCGTGGTATCTATGGAGCCGTCCTGGAGCTTGTACACGCCCGGGTGCACGCGGCTCTCCAGCTCGTTGGTGGCTGCGAAGAACTGACGGGAGTTGGCCTCCACCCCCTTCAGGGGCCTGAGGTGCCCGGCCAGGGCCACCGACTGGATGAGGGCGATGCCCGGGTTGGTGAGGTCCTGGACGGTGTAGGGGACCCTTAGGTGCTCGGCCAGGCTGGCAAAGACCAGAGCCGCCGACTGGCACTTGCAGGCCTTGAGCGCGATCCCCGACCAGCCCAGCTCCAGGGCCAGTCGGAAGTCCTCCAAGGTCATCAGGCTCTCGTCGATGATGACGGGTTTGACCCTGGCCAACTTGTGCACGTCGTGTCGGCTTTTGCGCAGGTCCCGCTCGGTGGGCTGCTCGACGTAGAGGAGCTCCCGCTCGGCCTGGGGGTTCTTCTCTTTGAGCTTGGCGATCATCTCGATGATGTAGTCAGGGCTGTCGCACTGCTCGTTGGTGTCGGCTGAGAACCAGAGCCCCGAGAGACCCAGTCGAGCGTGCTCCTCGTGGGCTATGGAGACCACCTCGTCGATGCGGCCGACGTCCCAGTCGAGGTCGGTGCCCTTGAGCTTCACCTTCAGGCAGTGCAGCCGATCGTAGCGGATCCACTGGTCCAGGCTAACGGGCAGACCGTCCCGGGGGTCGTCGTCGGTGATTTCGCTTTCCCGCAGCTTGTCCAGCCCGCCCACCAGGTGAAAGGCGGGTATGCGGTCGGACATCGTGGGCTGAAGGTATTGGTTGATGTAGCGCCCTTTGAGCTTTTTTCCCAGATACCGGGAGAGGTCGTGGTTCACGTGCTCGGGTCCGTAGCACTGGTAGGTGGGCAGGTCGTTGGCGATGCCGAAGGCGTCGTGGCAGGCAGCATCCACCGGCGAAGCGGCCACCAACTGACAGAGGTAGGGCATCGCCTCAGCAGCGTTTCGCTCGGAGCAGACGTCGGCGGCGATGCGGCCCAACTGCGGTTCGATGTCGTGGAAGAGTTCGACGGGGTGGCCGTACTCCTCCGCGTTTTCGTAAGTTCGGCAGAGTCGGCGGACGAACTCCTCCATCACCTCGGCGCGGAGTTCGTGGGCCACCAGCGGGCTGGGCCAGCCCCACATGTCCATCAGGAACATCGCACCCCAGCCCGTGGCGGTCTGGCCGGCGCGGCTCTCCACGGTCATCTTCACGTGGCAGAAGGCCAGCGACTCCACCACCACGGCCCCGAACTTCAGCGGCGTTCGGCAGACCGCCTGGGGGAAGTAGGGCACTGCTTCGAGGACGCGGACGTCAGTTTGGTTCACTGGTGGCTCCTTCTTTCTCTCGAAGCGCGCTGGCTCCTACCCTCCACGCTTGGACACCGGCTCCATCGTAGCCGGGCCGCCTGTTGGGTCAAGCCCGGAGCCGACAGTGCCTGGGGGTCAGATTTGTGGGTGATATTCTCTGCGGGCAAGCAATGCCCCGTACGGGGGCATGCAGCCCGCCGGTCGGC
>CAZIBA010000252.1:0-4639 GCA_964536795.1 uncultured Planctomycetota bacterium
GCCTGCTGTCTGGCCGCTGACGGTCGCTACCAGGAGGCCCTGGAGGAGTTTCTGCAGACGCTCCGTCTGGACAGCGACTTCAGGTCCGGAGCGGCCAGGCAGGCCGTGCTGAGCGTCTTCAGATTGGCAGGCGAAGGAACCGAAATGGTCCGGGAGTACCGCCGGCAACTGGCCAGCATACTCTTTTAGTCACCGGGGAAGGTGGGGGCCGTCTGTGCCACACTTGCCCCCTCACTCCCCGCCCCGCAAGACAAGGGGCTCAAGCCCCTTGCCTGGATGCGGATCGATTGCGCGGCCCATGACCACAGCTCTCAGCACCCACCACGCCGCCGATCCCCGGCGAGGAGTAGGCAAGACACCACGTTGACGGACGTGGTGCCAGCACCTACACTCGGCGTGAATGGACGTCGGGTTTGCCTCAGTCGAGCTTGTGCTCAGGGCGAACCTGGACGCCGCTGACGTCACGCGCCAGAGTGGGGAGCCGAGGCCGAGGACCGCCAATCGGCAGACGACGTGGAGGCGGGGAGCGCACGTCTGCCCATTCCCTGGCAGTCCGATCCACGGACGGGCGCTCGGCAGCCGACCGTGATTGAGGCAACGTATCAACGGTCCCTGTGGGAGCTGAGAGCCATGCCGAACCGAATCCCGCAAGCTTCCCTTGTCTCGACTGTACGACGTGCCTGCCGGAGAGAGCCTTGTGCGCGGATGCTACTCTGCGAAGCACGAGCGGCCCGATGCTACTCTGCGAAGCAGCGAGTCGGCTTCGCTGCGAAGCACGAGCGGGCAAGACGAGAGAGGCGGTGCCTCTTTCTTGCAGTGGGGGTGCTTGTGTCGCTCGCTGGTGTGGTCTCTTCCGTCGAGGGAGAGACGTGGAAGTTCGACTTCGGCCGCAAGGACCGTCCCCAGGTGATGGCCGGCTTCACAGCCGTGACCGTCCACGACACCTACGACCCGGAGAGGGGCTACGGCTGGGTGGGGGCAACGGGAGAGGTGAAGGCCGACTGGCTGGAGGAGCGACTGGCTCAGGCGGGCTGCCTGCGCAGCCGGTCCGTCGATGACCTCTCGGCCGACTACGTCTCGGGCGGAATGCCCTTCGCGTTGGACGTGGCCAACGGCAAGTACGTCGTCTGGCTGATGGTCGGCGACTGGGGAGCATACGAGTTCTACCCTCGGGGGAAGTACACGGTCCTGGTCGAAGATGCCGTCATCGGCGAGTTGGACCATTCCACCTACGAGAAGTTCAAGGGGGACTTCTGGCGCCACCGTGACGAGCCCTTCATCCACGGTGAGGACCTGTTCGAGAAGTACGTGGAGTCCCGGTTCCTCACCTACAGGGCCACGGCCGAGGTAAGGGACGGCCGCCTGGACGTGCAGGTGCGGGCGGATGCGGGTCCGGGCAAGTACGTAGGGCCGCTCAACGCACTGGTGGTGTTTCCCGAGGTCGAGAGTGAGGCCGGTGAAGAGGAACTGAGGAAGATCAGGGAGGCCCGCAGGGCCCAGTTCGAGAAGAAGTACACGGTTCTCGACGTAAGTCGCTACTACGTCGGCGATACCAAGAAGGAGGAGAACGGACGGGGGTTCGCTGCCTGGACCGTTCCCTACAGCGACGAACTGGGAGTCGGCGACCGCTTCCCCCGCAACCGGGAGACGGAGAGGCTGTCTGCTCTGGTTTCTCTCGGTGAGATGGAACCGGTGGTGGTGTGCGTGCGTCCGCTGACCAAGGACCCCGGGCGCTTCACCTGCACCGTGGGCCCGCTGGTGGGAGAGGAAGGTGACCGACTGCCCGCTTCGGCCCTCTCCGTCCGGGTGGCCAAGCCTTGGGAGATGATCGGAAGGCCGTCGCCGGAGATGATCGAGGAACAGGCCAAGAAGGACGTGAAACTCAATCGGTACAGCAACGTCATCTACCCCCGCCCCTACTTCCTCGTCGAGCGGAACTGGTTCGAGGGTCAGGAGCGCATCAATCGGCACTTCTGGCTGACCGTGAAGGTGCCCGAAGACGCCCAGAGCACCACCTACACCACCGACGTGACCGTCACCGGCCCCAAGAGCAAGCACGTGATGCCCCTCACGGTGACGGTGGTCCCGGTCGAGCTCGACCGGGCCAGGCAGGCCCTGGCCCTCAACTACAGCGCTCCCAGCTACCCCGGATGGTTCGAGGACCTCAAGGCCGAGAACCACTTCTGGACGATGGTGGAGAGGGACCTGCAGTTGATGTACGACTACGGGATGACCACGGTCGGGCTGCTGGGTGGCTTCAGGCTGCCCAGGCCGGAGCAGCCCGAGGAGGAGAACCGGTGGGAGAAATTCATCCGCCTCTACCAGAAGGTCGGCTTCGAGCGCGAGCTCTGCCAGGGCGGCACCATGGGCCTCTACAGACAGATGCCCCAGGAGCTCGGAAGCCCCCGGGAGGAGGCCTGGCAGGATGCTTACGTCAAGGTGTTTCGTGACTACGAGGCCGTCGCCAAGCGCCTCGGTCAGAACGTCGTCTACTCCATCGGCGACGAGACCACCAACGACGGAGGCGAGGGGCTCATACTCACGGTCGGCCAAGTCGCCAAGGAGCGGATGCCCGACGTAAGCCTCATCAGCGACATCAACGGCTACCGCGAACTGATGGCCCTGGCGCCACTCATCGACGCCGTCGGCTTCAACAACGGCTGGACCGGCAACTACGTCACCAACCGCCCGGGACATCAACTGATGACCCGCGACGTCATCGAGCGGGTGAGGTCGCTCGGCGCCACCCCCTGGTTCATCAACGGGGGAAAGGGGAGATATCCCTTCGGCATCTGGTTCTGGAAGACCACCAAGTGGGGTCAGTACGGGAAGATCGAGTGGCACTACGATGCCTCCTCGGCCGACCTCTACAACCCTCTTGACGGCACCAGCAACAACGACTTCGGCTCGCTCGTCCTGCCCCACCAGGTCTGCACCATACAGTTCGAGCTCTGCCGGGAGGGCATCGACGACCTCCGGTACCTCCAGTACCTCGAGAAACTGGTCGTCGAGAACGCCGACAGCACCGACACCTTCGCTCAGGGGGTGGCGAGGCGCGCGCGTGACGCACTGAATTACTACAACGACAGCGTGGCCGACAGGTTCAGAGGTGCCAGCACGCCCGACGGCAGTGGAGAGTACTCCGGCGATGCCTGGCCGGCCGACCGCCTGGCCGAGGTGCGCAGAGAGATCGCCATGCTCATCTGCATGTTCAAAGGCAAGGTCGTTCCAGGGGTCTACGACGACTTCGCGCTGGTCGACGGCGACACCGGCTACCGCCCCGACAGACAGCTCGGCGGTCGGGTTACCACCTGGGTCACCGAACACGCAACACAGGGCGAGCACTGCTTCAAACTGACCTTCGAGGGTGGCAAAGGCTACGCCGACAAGTGGGGCCGCCCACCCACCAAAGACTGGCGGGGCTACCGCAAGCTCAAGCTCGACGTGGTCAACCCCCAGTCCCACGAGGCGACCCTCCTGCTCCAACTGCGCGACCAGGTGGCCAGCAACCTGGGAGCCTACGAACTTCGGCACATCGCGCCGCTGGCCTGCAAGCCCGGCAGGAACAGCTTCGAACTCGACCTCGTGGGCATGAAAGCATCCGGAGCCGACTATGACTTCGACATGAGTTGCCTGTTCAGCTTCTTCTTCACCGTCGAAGGGGACCGGGACGTTACCCTCTACCTGGACAACATGAGGCTCTCGCCGAAGTAGCCGCGTGTGACATCCCCCTCTTCCCCTCCGGGGACAGGTTGGTTGAGGGGCGTGAGCCATTGAGCGGTGAACTCTCATTCCTATCCTCTCCCAACGGGAGAGGGGGTCTTGACAGTGCCTCTAAGGAGTCCGTGTTCCCCGGCTGTCAGGAGAATGGTCGGTGCAACTGCTGTACAAAGAGGACTGGGAGGAGACCAAGGAGCGATATCTGGCGTGGTGGGCCCAGGATGCGTTCGGACGGTGCGCCCTGGCGGTGACCGCTCCCAAAGACGATCCACCGGCCATCGACGAGCCACAACGTCCGCCCACGCCGGAAGAACGCTGGACCGATCTTGACTACCTCAGCGCCCTGTGCGAGTACCGGCTCTCGCGGACGTTCTTCGGCGGGGAAGCACTTCCCATATGGAGCGGGGGGTACCCGGGGAACAAACGGATGGCGGTGTTCCTTGGGGGCGAGGTGACGCTGTTCTGGGACACGGGCTGGATCGAACCCCTGCTCACCGGCGAAGACCTGAGCGACGTCTTCTCCCTCCGGCTGGAAGAGAACGAACCCCATTTCCAGTTCGCCCTGGAGCTTCTTCGCCGGGGCGTGTCCGAGGCAAAGGGTAAAAGCCTGGTGACGGTCGGGGCCTTTGGCGCCGTAGGCGACACCCTGGCCGCACTGCGGGGGACGGAACGGTTGCTGGTGGACCTCATCGAGCGGCCCGACCAGGTGGCCCGTGCAGAGCTCTTTCTCGTCGACCTCTGGTGTGAAGCCTACAACCGCTTCTACGACGTCGTCTGCGAGGCGGACGAAGGGTCAACCTGCTGGTTCAGGCTGTGGTCGCCAGGCAAGTTCTATGCGGCACAGAATGATTTCGCCTATATGATTTCGCCAAGGATGTTCGCCGACATCTTCATTCCCGCCTTTGAGAGCCAGACCAGG
>CAZIBA010000253.1:0-4638 GCA_964536795.1 uncultured Planctomycetota bacterium
CTCCCTTTGAGACCGAGTCGATGAGCATCTGGATGAGCATCTCGGAGGACTTCCAGTTGAGGTTGTCTCGGTGGTAGCCCCAACTCCCGCTGAAGGTCTGACAGGCCTCCCAGACTACCGGCTTTCCGTCCACCTCCAGCCAACCCCGTGGCTGGTACTGCTCGGGGGTCTTGAAGTCGCCGCCCACGTCCATCCGGTCGTTGACGATGATGTGGGGCTGAAGCTCACGGATCATCGAAAGCAGCTTCTCCGAGCGCCAGTCCTCCTTGCCTTTGCCCTTGGCCCACCCCCAGTCGGAGTGTGGGTAGGAGAAGTCGCACCACATGATGTCGATCCGCCCGAAGCGGGTGAGCAGTTCACGCACCTGGGCGTGCAGGTAACGGGCGTACCTGCTGATGTGGCGACCCTTTCCCGCCTCCCCGCCGGCCGGCGGGTCATCGCGCCTGGGGTGGAGGCCATCGATGGGGAACTCGGGGTGGTGCCAGTCGATGAGGGAATGGTAGAAGCCCACCTTGAGTCCCTCGGCTCGGAAGGCGTCCACCATGGGTGCCAGCAGCTCGCGCCCGGCCGGTGTGTTGGTGGCCTTGTAGTCGGTTCGGGCCGAATCCCAGAGGCAGAAGCCGTCGTGGTGCTTGCTGGTGACCACGAAGTACTTCATCCCCGCGTTCTTGGCCTCCCGGGCCCAGACGGCCGGGTCGTAGAGGTCGGGGTCGAAGTGGTCGAAGTACCTCTGGTACTCCTCTTCCCCGATGAGCTCCCGGCTCTTCGCCCATTCGCCCCGCGCACCGACGGCGTAGATGCCCCAATGGATGAAGAGGCCGAACCGATCGTGGACGAACCAGCGGGTCCGCCCGCTCGTCGGCCCTTTACGCTTGCCCATAGTGAATCCTCCTTTCCTCCTGGCGAACCCTTGCGGGTGTCACTCGTCGTCGCCCGGTTTCTCCGTTTCCTCCCCGGGAATTCCTCGTCGCCGCTTGCGCTGGAAGAACTCCCGAAGCAGGTCGCCACACGCCTCAGACAGAATCCCCTCGGTCACCTCCAGGCGGTGGTTGAGGAAGACCAGTCGGTCGATGCGGGCCAGCAGCGCAGCGCCGGCGCACATGGTGCAGGGCTCCAGGGTGACGTAGAGGGTACAGCCGGTGAGCCGCCAGCGGTCCAGGGCTGCTGCGGCCTGGGTGAGCGCGATCATCTCGGCGTGGGCCGTGGGGTCGCGCAGGGTCTCCCTCTGGTTGTGGGCGCGGGCGATGATCCGCCCCTGGTGGACCACCACGGCCCCCACGGGCACCTCGTCGGCGGCCAGGGCCTTCCCGGCTTCCTTCAGGGCTTCTCGCATCAGGCTCTCGTCGCTCTGCTCCAGCAGTGACACCAGGCGTCAACCCTCCCCAGAGCTAACTCTGACAGTGCGAACAAGCTACGTCACGCCCACACGACCTAAAACAAGACTACCCGCCCGGCGAGTTGGGTTCCACCTCCCACAAGGGCTTGCCGAAGAGAACGAAAACGATCATTCCGATGAAGGCCAGAACGCCAGCCACCAGGAAAGGATACACGTTCCCCGGGATGTAGCCGCTCACGCCGGCCCCGACGAAGGCACCGATGTTGCCCACCATGACAAACAGGCCCACGTTTCCACCCAGGCGCCGACGGTGGAACAGGTTGGCCACGGTCACGCTCTGGAAGACCATGAAGGCGCCGTCACCCACCACGTGCAGGAAGCGCGCGGCCAGCAGCCAGCCCAGCGAGCCTATCCAGAGCATCGCAGCGTTGCCCACGCCGGAGCAGAGCAGGGCCAGGAGCCCCACCGCCAACGGTCGATGCACCCGGTCGCCGACGAACCCGGTCACCAGCATCACAACAACCAGCACCGTCGAAATGTACAGGTAGGTGTAGCCCATCTGCTCCTTGCTCTGGTGAAGCACGTCTTCCAGGAACAGGGTGAAGGACGTCAGCTCCACCCCGAAGTGGAAACTGAAGAGCACGACCACGATGGCAAGCACCAGGACCTCCGGCCGACGGACGTCCCGTCCGTATTCGGGCAGCGGGATGGGGCTTCCAGGCACCCGCTCGCACAACAGAGACAGAAGCACGAATGGCAATATGAGCAGACAGCCTATCAGCATGGGTGAGGTGAGCCATCCGGCCTGGATCAGTAGCCCCGCTGCCAGGGGGCCCACACCGAACCCCATCGCGCTGACGCCCTGATACCAGCCAACCTTGGTGGCTCGCGCGCTGTCTCCCAGCGTCTTGAAGTACGTCGCTTGGTTGTTCACCTGAAAAAGGGACCCGGCCATCCCGGCCAACAGGAAGAGCAGCAGGAGAAGCAGGAACTTCCCTGTCGGTGCTGCCAATCCCAGCGCCAGGGCGAAAAGCCCCAAGCCCAAGGTAATCAGCCTCCGGGGTTCCAGGCGATCCCCGAGCATGCCGAAGGGTATGAGCACCAGTATCGGCGCGCTGCGGAAAACGGCCATCAGCAGACCGATGGCCTGCTCGCTCACCCCGGCGTCACGGAGGTGGGGAGGCACGAACGCCAGGAACGCTCGGGAAGCGGTTATGAAGCTCAATGACAGTATCGGCGGCAACACGTACCGCCGAAGTCGGTGTCCGGTCAGCAAGGAAACGTCCTTGTTCCGGGAGCCAACGGGTTTCCTCAGCCGGCGGCTCCAAGGAGTGACAGCGTTCGCAACGTCTCGTTCCGCATGACCATCAGTCCCTCGTCCACGCCGAACCCGGGCTTGGCCAACATCAGGTCGGCCCCGGTGGCCAGGCCCACCTGCACCGTCAGTCGGGCGGAGACGTCCGTCTCGTTGCAGGAACCTCCCAGGTACGCCCCCACCCCGCTACTGTGACAGTGGAGCACGGCCTCGACCGTCTTGGTCAAACTGCCCAGGTCGGGCATCTTGATCTGCACGTAGTCAGCGGCCCCGGCTTCGGCAAAGGCGCGAACGTCCTCCAGCGTGTTGCACCATTCGTCGGCAATCAACTTCACCGGGAGACCACGCCCGACCAGTTCCTGGCGAAGCTCCCTCATCGCCTTCAGGTGTCCGCTCTGGTCGGAGCCTTCCAGGACTCCTTCTATCAGAAGCTCGTAGGGCCGGGCGCGTGCGGCCAGCTCACTCAGGTAGTCGGCCATCGCTTGCACATCGAGGTCGAAGCACGCGCCAACGGTACCGTAGACGTCGAAGTGAATGAAGGGATGGTACCCGGGTGTCCCCAGCTGCTGGATGCGCCGACGGAGCCAGGCACAGTATTCCAGAAGCTTCTCCCCTCGTGGCCCCAGCTTCTCCGGAGTATTGATGAGCCCGTGGGGAAGGCCGTCGGCACGCTTCAGGATGGCCCGGTCGGCGCCCAGGTAGCGGTCGTCCCCGGTCTGTATCAGGAGGGGGATGGGCTCGGCCACCGGCTGCAGGTCGTATTCCCTTGCCAGGACCTGGACGGGGAGCTTTCCGCAGGCCAGAGCAACCGCCCGCAGGAGTGCCTGGCTCAGCCCGTAGCGCACGCCCGAATGACGAAGGAGGGCGTCACCCTCAAGCCCGTCGGCCCACTCCCCCAACTCCCGGAAGCTGCTCAGCTCCCGCCCGACGAGCTTCGCCTGGAGGAGTTCCTGCAGACGGTCAGCCGTGGGCTCATCGGCAGCCAGTAGAGGATCGCGACCGGCATAGCCCGCGTAGGTGACGCTCATGCAATCGCCCACGGCCACCCGGCCGTCCTCGAGCACCAGGATGAGCGATAAGGCTCCGCCGGGCACCCGCACGGACGGGAAGCCGGGGGTGAGCGGCTCGCCCCGGTAGGTGAAGCCGTCGGGGCGGGCCCCGGCCTGGATCGCTGCGCGATCGTCACACCAGGCCCCACCCAGCCCGGCCACCACGTAGACCCCACGCACCTTCATCTCAGGCTTCGCTTGTCTCCAGTGTACGGCCTGCCTGCCCGAGAGACGCTTCTGCACGGGCTTACCCGACGGGCAACCGCGAGTGGCCGCGCCTCACAGCCCTTCGTAAGAGGGAGTGACACACCGAGCAAGCACCGATGTTACCTGACCACTGAAGGGGAGCAAAGGAAAACCCACGGTTGGATGGTCGGCAGACCTCACTTTCCTGCTTGCAAAGCCGACGGCCGATGGTAGGCTTCGCTCACTGTCTGTGGACCGACCCAAGGTACGGCGTTCGGAAGGAGAAGGTAGCGTGGCAAGAAAACGGTTGCGGGTGGGCATCATTGGCACCGGGATGATCGCCAACTCCCACGCCAAGCAGTACGGGGCGATGGAGGACGCCACCATCACAGCGGTGGCCGATATCGATGCCAAGCGGGCCAAAGCCTTTGCCAAGACCTACGGGGTCAAGACGGTCTTCAAGGACTGGAAGGACCTCCTGGCGGAGAAAGATGTGGACGCGGTGAGCGTGGCGCTCCCCGTCCACCTCCACGCCCCGGCCACCATCGACGCCCTAAAGGCGGGCAAGCACGTCCTCTGCGAGAAGCCCATGGCCAGAGACGCCTCCGAAGCGCAGGCCATGGTGGACGCGGAGAAGCGCACCGGCAAGAAGCTCATGGTCTATTACCGTCGGCGTTTCTCCACCTCCGCTCGACGGGCCAAGGAAATCATCGACGCCGGTGAGCTGGGTCGCATCTATTACAGCAAACTCG
>CAZIBA010000254.1:0-799 GCA_964536795.1 uncultured Planctomycetota bacterium
GCTGGAACGGATGCGCCAGGCCATCGCACAGGCCGAACAGCGGAACTACCTGGGAGACAACGTCCTGGGCACGGATTTCAGCCTGGAGCTCCACATCATGGAGGGGGCCGGGGCCTTCGTCTGTGGGGAGGAGACGGGTCTGCTGGCCTCCATCGAAGGCAAGCGGGGGATGCCCCGCATTCGCCCCCCCTACCCCGCTGAGTGCGGGCTCTGGGGCAAGCCCACCAACATCAACAACGTCGAGACCTACGCCACCGTCCCCTGGATCATCCGTCACGGCGCCGAGGAGTTCGCTCGGATCGGCACCGAGACCAGCACCGGCACCAAGGTCTTCGCCCTGGCCGGCCGCATCAACCGGGGTGGACTCATCGAGGTGCCCATGGGCATCACTATCGGTGAGATAGTGGAGGACATCGGTGGGGGCATCCGTGACGGGAGGAAGTTCAAGGCCGTCCAGATCGGCGGTCCCTCGGGAGGCTGCGTGCCCGAGTCGCTCAAGAACACGCGCATCGACTTCGAGGAGTTGACCACCGTCGGTGCCATGATGGGGTCGGGTGGACTGGTGGTGATGGACGACCGCACCTGCATGGTGGACATCGCCCGCTACTTCCTTCAGTTCACCCAGGACGAGTCCTGTGGGAAGTGTACCTTCTGTCGAATCGGCACCAAGCGGATGCTGGAAATCCTCCAGCGACTGTGCACCGGCCAGGGGCGGAAAGGCGACATCGAGAAGCTGGAGGAGTTGGCCCATCGCATCAAGAGGACCACCCTGTGCGCCCTGGGCGGTACGGCCCCCAAT
>CAZIBA010000254.1:809-4630 GCA_964536795.1 uncultured Planctomycetota bacterium
CTGACCACCCTGCGCTACTTCCGCGACGAGTACGAAGCCCACCTCCAAGGACGCTGCCCGGCCGGCACCTGCCGGGACCTCATAACCTACTCGGTAACCGACGCCTGCATCGGCTGCACCCTCTGCGCCCAGCATTGTCCGGCAGAGGCCATCGAGATACGTCCCTATGAACAGCACGAGATCGACACTGAGAAGTGCGTGCGCTGCGGCCGCTGCCAGGCCATTTGCCCGATCGATGCGGTCGAAGTGGAGTGAGGCAGACCATGCCCGTTACCCTGACCATAGACGGACGTGAGGTCGAGGTCGAACAGCAGGCGACGGTCCTGGAGGCCGCGCGGAAGCTGGGCATCGAGATACCCACGATGTGCCACCGTGACGGGGTCGAGCCGGTGGGCTCCTGCTTCGTCTGCGTGGTCGAGGTGGCCGGGCGTCCGGACCTGGTGCCTTCCTGCGCCCTTCGCGTCGAAGAGGGGATGGTCGTGACCACCGACTCCAGCGAGATCCGGGCTGCCCGCAAGGTGTCGCTCGAACTCCTTCTCTCCGACCACACCGGCGACTGCGTGGCTCCCTGCACGCTGGCCTGTCCGGCCGGGCTCGACATACCCGGGTTCCTCTGGCAGATAGAAGCGGGCAGCCACCGCCAGGCCCTGGCCGTCATCAAGGAGAGCATCCCCTTCCCCGGGACGCTGGGCCGCATCTGCGCCCGCTACTGCGAACGTGTCTGCCGACGACGGGAGAGCGACCAAGCCATTGCCATCTGCGCGCTGAAGCGCTTCGCAGCCGACGTCGACGTGGGCGCCGGTGAGCCCTACGTCCCACCCCGGGGCAAATCCACTGGCAGGCGGGTGGCCGTCGTGGGCGCGGGGCCGGCTGGACTCTCGGCCACCTACTACCTGCTTCAGGCCGGCCACGCCTGTACCGTGTTCGACGCCCGGCCCGAACCGGGAGGCGCCTTCCGATACGCCATACCCGAGTTCCGCCTGCCCGCCGCCGTGGTGGATGCCGAGGTCGATGTCATCCGCCGACTGGGTGCCGAGTTCCGGATGAAGCATCGCCTCGGTCAACATGTCACGCTGGAGGAGCTGCGACGGGAGCACGACGCCGTGTTCCTGGCTTTGGGCGCTCCAAGAGAAGCCCCCGTGGAGTTTGCCGGGGCTCAGGGCGCTCGTTCGGCCCTCGAGTTCCTCGGCAAGTTGGCCGACGGAACCGCCCCTCAGGTGGGGGACTCCGTGGTCGTGGTCGGTGGCGGCAACGAGGCCCTCGACGCTGCGCGCACGGCCGTCCGGCTGGGAGCGAAGCGGGTCACGCTGGTCTGCGAGAAGAGCCGCTCGACCTTGTCGGCGTTCAAGGAATACGTGGACGCTGCTCTGGAGGAGGGGGTCACGCTGGAGCTTGAAGCCCAGCCCGTGAAGTTGGAGTCGGTCGGCGGGGGTCGCTTCGGCCTCACCTGCACCCGGGCCGACGAAGCGTTCACCCTCGACGCTTCCCTGGTCCTGGCCGCACCGGCCCGAGTTGCTGACAGAACGCTCATCGAGAGCATGGGTTTGAAGGCGACCAACCGGGGCGTCAGCGTCGACCGACGTACCCTGGCCACGGAACTGACAGGCGTCTTCGCCGGTGGCGAGGTCGTGTCCGGACCCGGACCGGCGGTGCGGGCCGTAGCTGGCGGTCGCCTGGCAGCCCTGTCCATCGGCCAGTACCTGGCTCAGCAGCCTCTGACGGGCGCAGCGAAGGACGTGCACGTCGTGATGGGCAGGCTCAGCGACACTGAACTCGCGTCCTTCCTGGGTGACGTGAAGAAGGCCCCGCGGGTGAGCGTTTCCGTTGTGCGTCCCGAGCGTCGTCGGCGCAGCTTCGAGGAGGTGCAGCAGGGACTCACCGAGGAGCAGGCCCAGCAGGAGTCGGCCCGCTGTCTGCAGTGTGACTGCCTGGCCCGCGACGACTGCAAGCTGCGCAGGTTGGCCAGGGAGTACGGGGCCGGGGTGGCAAGCTACCGCGGTGAAGCCCGGCCGTTCGAGCGGGACACAAGCCACCCCCTCATCGTCTACGAGTCGGGCAAGTGCATCCTGTGCGGGCTCTGTGTGCGTCTGGCCGAGCAGGCCGGGGAAGCCCTGGGGATGAGCTTCACCCGGCGCGGCTTCGCGGGCCGAGCCGCCGTCCCCTTCGGGGGGTCCATTGCTGAGGGTCTCTCGGAGGAGACGGCCCGCTTGTGCGCCCAGGCCTGTCCCACTGGAGCCCTGGCCCTCAAACGACCGAGACCGAGCGCCAGGAAAGCGCCGACCACGAGCTGAGCTGAGCGATCTCCTATGCGCATTACCTACATCGCCGCCGGCGCTGCGGGCAGCTACTGCGGCGCCTGCAAGTACGACGTCGGGCTGGTCCTGGGTCTGCGGGCGCGGGGCGAGGAGGTGGAGCTGGTGCCCCTCTACACGCCGCTCCGCACAGACGGCCCCGACCCCAGCGTCGGGCGGATCTTCTACGGCGGCGTCAACGCCTACCTCCAACAGCACCTGGCCCTGTTCCGCAGGTCGCCTGCCTGCTTGGACTGGCTCCTCGACCGGCCGGCGCTGTTGAGGCTCGTGTCGCGTTTCGCCGTCAGCACCCGTCCGGAAAAGCTGGGAGCCATGACCGTCTCCGTGCTCCAGGGACCGGCGGGTCATCAGCGCAAGGAGCTGGAGAAGCTGCTCGGCTTCCTCAACACAAAACCTCGCCCGGACATCGTCCACCTGACCAACTCGCTGCTGTCCGGACTGGCCCCCACCGTCAAGGCCCGGCTGGGCGTCCCCGTTCTCTGCACGCTGCAGGGCGAGGAGTCGTTCGTCGACCGACTCCCCGACCCACACCGGAAAGAGGCCATCGACCTCCTCCGGCGGAACGCGGACGCCATCGACCTCTTCGTCGCCCCCTGCCAGGCCTACGCCCAGGAGATGGTCGGCTACCTGAGGATCGGAAGCGAGCGGGTCACTGTCGTCCGACCCGGCATCGACGTCACGGCTTACGCCCGCACCTCGCCGCGCCCTTCGACAAGGTCAATTGCTCAGGGCGCCCTGAGGGGACTCGAAGGGCGGCCCAGGGAGCCCTTCCGCATCGCCTACCTCAGCCGCATCGCCCACGAGAAAGGCCTGGACCTGCTCGTTGACGCTTTTCGCAGGCTCGAACGCGAGCCACCGGGCACCTCCACGCTGGCCATCGCCGGCCAGCTTTTTGGCTCGAGCAAGAGCTTCTGGCAAGGCATCCGCGCCCAGCTCGAGGACGAGGGCCTCTGGGGTCGGGTGGAGTACGCTGGCGAGTTGGACTTCGAGAGCAAGGTCCGGTTCTTTCGGGACGCCAGCGTCTTCTGTCAGCCCAGCCGGGTCCCCGATCGCCGGGGAATGGCCGCTTTGGAGGCCCTTGCTTCGGGCACACCCGTGGTGCTGCCCGACCGCGGGGTCTTCCCGGAACTTGTGGCGTTGACGGGTGGTGGTCTGCTTGTGCCCGGCGACGACCCCGAAGCGCTGGCCGAGGCCCTCAGGGAGCTCCGAGACGACCCCGACCGCGCGGACCGTCTGGGGGAAGCCGGAGCGGCGGGGGTCCGCAAGCACTTCTCTCTGGAGGTGATGGTCTCCCGCATGCTGGAAGTTTACGAGACGGTCCTGTCAGGTGGCCTTCGACCCTTCGGCAAGCTCAGGACAGGCAAGGTCAATTGCTCAGGCCACCCTGAGCCAAGTCGAAGGGTGGGAAGGGGGCGCGAGGCCAACAGGCCCAGCCCCGGGGGGCCGCACATGGGGAACAGCGAGTCCAATCGGTAAGGAAAGGAACGAGCATGAAGGCACGGTGCAAGG
>CAZIBA010000255.1:0-4625 GCA_964536795.1 uncultured Planctomycetota bacterium
ACGGCGCTGACCTTGAGTGAGTACCTGGCCTTCGACTGCGGCCTGCACGTGCTCACCATCCTCACCGATATGACCAACTATTGTGAGAGCCTGCGCGAGGTGGGTTCGGCCCGGGGCGAGATCCCGGCCCGCAAGGGCTACCCCGGCTACCTCTACAGCGACCTCGCCTCCATCTACGAGCGGGCCGGTCGGGTGGCCGGCTCCGCCGGCTCCCTCACCCAGGTGGCCATCCTCACCATGCCCAACGACGACATCAACCACCCGGTGCCCGACCTCACCGGTTACATCACCGAGGGACAGATCGTGCTGGAGCGCGACCTCTTCCAGCGGGGCATCTACCCACCCATCGCCGGTCTGCCGTCACTGTCCAGGCTGATGAAGGACGGCATCGGTCCGGGACGGACCCGCCAGGACCACGCCCACCTGCAGAGCCAGCTCTTCGCCGCCTATGCCCGGGTCAAGCAGGTGCGCGGGCTGGCCGCCGTCATCGGTGAAGAGGAGCTCTCCTCTCTGGACAAGCAGTATATGGAGTTCGGCGAACGCTTCGAGCGCGGCTTCCTGTCCCAGGGGGAGTTCGAGAACCGGCCGGTGGAACAGACCCTGGAGTTGGGCTGGGAGGTGCTCTCGATACTGCCTCGCAGTGAGCTCCACCGCCTGACCGAAGAGGAGATCAACAGCTACTACCACGAGCACGTCGAGACCCCGAAGACCGGGGCTACCGAGGAGTCCGAGAACCAGGAGGACCAGGACGAGCGAGACCTCGCAGGAGGAGCGCCGTAGCCATGGCCAAGCTCAACGTCCCCCTGACCAAGTCCAGCAGCCTGGAGATCGGCCGACGGCTCGACTTCGCCACCGAGGGCTTCGAGCTGCTGGAGCAGAAGCGCCAGATCCTGGTCATGGAGCTTATGGGCTGGCTGGCCCGGGCCCGTCGGGTTGAGCGGGAGGTGAACGACCTCATGGCCCAGGCCTACGAGGCCCTCCGCCAGGCGGCCCTGGCCGCCGGTGCCGCCAGGCTGGCCCGGGAGGCCGTGGCCATACGTCCGGGCCACCGGGTGGAGCTGGAGGAAGAAAGGTTGATGGGTGTCCACCTGGCCCGGGTGTCGGCCGAACTCAGTCCGCCCGGACCCGAGTTCAGTTTTGCCGACAGTTCGGCCCGTTCCGACGAGGTGAAGCGGACCTTCGCCAGCGCCCTGGACGCCATCACCAGACTGGCGGAAACGGAGAATGCGGTCTTCCTCCTGGCCCAGGAGCTCAAGAAGACCCAACGGCGGGTCAACGCACTGGAGAAGATCTTCATACCCACTTACCAGGACACCCTGAATTACATCACCGCCGCCCTTGAGGAGGGCGAGCGGGAAGACCTGGTGGTGATGAAGTTGGCCAAAGCCAAACTGGAGGGCCGACGTCGAAGCCCGGTCGGCCCCCCGCCCTGACCTGGACGGAAGCAAAACTCAGACGCACCGGAACTCCCGGAGACGGAAAGGATCTGGGGTGGCTGCCGACACGCAGATTCGGACGATCCTGCTCTTCGCCGACGGCTCTGACGCAGCGATCCGAGCCGCCGAACTGGCCGTCCACCTGGCCCAGGTGCACGACGCCGACCTGGTCGCCGCGGCCGTGGTGGACACCGAGACCCTCTCCATGCTCCTGCGTCAGCACATCCTGGTGGACGAGGAACGGGCGGAGTTCGACTCCGAGCTGGAGGCCAGCGCCGAGCGCCAACTCGGTATGGTGGCCAACCAGGCCCGTCGTCAGGCCGTGCCGGCGGAGACAGCGCTGCTCCGCGGTGACACCCACTCGGCTGTACTGGCCGAGGCCCGCCGACGGAACGTCGACCTCATCGTGCTCAGCGGCTTCACCGCCACCATGACCCGCCGGGACCTCCTGGCCAAGGAAAAGCAGCGCATCGTCGACGAAGCCCCCTGCCCGGTCCTCCTGGTGAGGTGAGCACCACGGTGCCCGGCCCGGCCGCTACCGACACGGGCGCCCGCTGGTACCAGCGAAGGAGAAGTGAATGCCTGAACTGCTGTGGCTGAACGGGGAAGTGATGCCTCTTGGGGAGGGACGGGTGTCCGTCGAGGACCGGGGGTTCCAGTTTGCCGACGGCGTCTACGACGTGGCCGTGGTGTACGCCGGCGTCCCCTACGAGCTCTCCGAACACATCGACAGGCTCTTCGTCAGCGCCGGGCTCCTGGAGATCAACATCCCTCACCCCGCCGCTGAGATGGAGACCATCGCCCGACAACTGGTCGGCGACAGCCGACTGGGCGACGGCCTCATCTACATCCAGGTGACACGGGGCTACGCCCCCCGGAAGCACGGATTCCCCCCGGACGCTGAACCCACGGTGGTCGTTTACGTGCGGGATTTCGAGGGCTACCCGCCCGAGAACTACGAGAAGGGCGTCCGCACCATCACCGTCCCCGACGAACGCTGGGACCGCTGCAACATCAAGAGCATCGCCCTGCTTCCCAACTGCCTGGCCAAGGAAAGGGCCCACCGGGCCAAGTGCTACGAGGCCATCTTCTGCTCGGCACGGGGCGTCGTGCGCGAAGGTTCCAGCTCGAACGTATTCTGTGTGGTGGACGGCACCGTCACCACCGCGCCCCTCTCCAACAAGATCCTCCCGGGCATCACCCGGGCCCGGGTGTTGGTGGTGGCCCGGGGGGCGGGCCTGCCGGTGGTCGAGAGGGAGTACACGGTCGAGGAACTCAAGAACGCCGGGGAGGTGTTCCTCACGGGAACCACCACCGAGGTAATGCCCGTGGTCATGGTGGACGATACCACCATCGGGGCGGGAGCTCCGGGGCCCGTGACCCGCCAGCTTCGTCAACTGATGCTGGAGCACATCGCGGAATGCTGCGCGGGGTCTGCGGTCCGTCCCTCCGGAAAGGGCTGAAGAGGGACACGCTGCCAACGTCTCCGTGTGGGGCAGAGGCAGTGGACGTAGAGGAAGAGGAACGGTGGTGCTGAACCCCCAGCTCATTACCCGCGTCCTGGCCAACCCGCTGGTCCGGGCCCTCCTCCGGACGCTCACCCGTCAGCGTCAGGACGGCCGTTGTGCGCTGGCCGACGTCTTCGCCCGCTACGGACAGCCTGACCTCTTGCCCCGGGAGAGGCTCCGCTACGCCTTGCCCTTCGGCCTCATCGATGCGTTCGCCAAGCTGGCTGGGAGCCGTGGGGAGTTCGTCCGCGACAAGGTCTTCACCCACCAAGCCAGGGCCCGGGCCCTGGTGGCCACGGCCCGCAGCGTGGGCCGCTACGGCCTCACCCGTCCCCAGCGCTTCACCAGTCCTCTGATGGTGGTGTGGAACTTCACCCAGGCCTGCAACCTGCGCTGTCTCCACTGCTACCAGAATGCCCGCCGACGACTGCCCGATGAGCTGGGCCTGGAGGAGCAGCTCCGGGTCCTGGAGATACTGAGGCGCAACGACGTGGCCATGCTCGCCTTTTCCGGGGGCGAGCCGATGATCAGCCCCACCTTCTGGCCCGTGGTCGCGCGGGCCGCGGAGATGGGTTTCCACGTAAGCGTGGCCACCAACGGCACCCTCATCGACGAGACGGCCGCCCACCGACTGCGCGACGTGGGGGTGAAGTACGTCGAGGTCAGCGTGGACAGCGTGGAGGAAGCCAAGCACGATCGCTTTCGCGGCTCCCCCGGGTACTGGCGGCGGGCAGTTGCCGGCATCCGGGCCGTAGCGCCGATGGAGGACGTGAGGGTGGCCCTGGCGGCCACCATCACCCGGCTCAACTTCGGGGAGCTGGAGGAGCTCATCGACCTGGCCAAGGAGCTGGGGTGCGACTGCTTCTACGCCTTCAACTTCATCCCCACCGGTCGGGGCAAAGACATCATCGACCTCGACCTCTCCCCCAAGCAGCGTGAGGAGATGCTTCGCGTCCTCTTCGAACACATGCAGTCGGAGGGCATCGCCATCATCACCTCGGCCGCTCAACTGGCCCGCTATTGCGTCAGCCAAGGCGACGACGCGGCCGTGGTCAACACCGGGCACTACGGACACGGCCGGGGCGGTGCAGCCAGGCTGCTCTCTGAGTACGTGGGTGGCTGTGGGGCCGGGAGGGTCTACTGCGCCATCCAGCCCAACGGCGTGGTGACGCCCTGCGTCTTTATGCCGCTCCCGGTGGGGAACATCCTCAGCGACGACTTCAACGAGCTCTGGGAGACCCACCCGGTGCTGGAGCTCCTGCGCGACCGGGAACAGCGTCAGGGCCACTGCCGGGTGTGCGACTACAAGTACTACTGTGGGGGCTGCCGGGCACGTTCCTACGGGTACTACGGCGACCTAACCATGCCCGACCCGGGCTGCATCTTCAACCAGGAAGCCTGGGACGCTCTTCAGCAGACACCCACCGGGACGGCCGAAGCTGACGCCGCCGGCTGAGGGCCGTTACCCACACGCTTTCCCGGCGGGTATCAGAGCCGGTCCTGCGGTCGGCAGCACAGAGGAGACGGACAGGCGAACATGACGAAACTTGGAGTGGGCGTCGTCGGATGCGGGAACGTGGCTGGTGGTCACATCCGCGGATGGCTGGAGCACTCGGACCGTGCCGAGGTGGTCGCCCTCTGCGATCCCGTGCCCGAGTTCTGCCAAGAGCAGCGCCAGAAG
>CAZIBA010000256.1:0-2769 GCA_964536795.1 uncultured Planctomycetota bacterium
CATGGTGAACGTCGTTCCCCCCTACTACTATCCCTACAGCGAGGAGCAAGTCGTCCGCCACTACCAGCTCGTACTCGAGAGCATCGACCTGCCTCTGGTCATCTACCGCCGGGGGAACCCTGCCCTGAGCCTCGAAGGCCTTCAGAGAATCTGCGAACATACCGGGGTGGCGGCCATCAAGGACGTTCCCACCGAGTTCCGCGTGTTCCAGAGGATGGTGGCCGTGCTGGGACCGATGGGTGTGGGCGTGATGACGGCGGCGGGCCGTCTCATCCACGCGGCCGTGGCCGTGGGCGGACATGGGACCACGGCCGTGGAAGCGGTCATCGCCCCGAAGCTCTGCCTGGCCATCTACAATGCAGCCCTCGCAAGCCGTAACCAGGAAGCCGCCGAGCTTCAACAGAAGCTGTACCGACTCAGCAACGTCCTCCAGGTGCCTCCGGACCACGTCTCCGGCCTGCCCAAGGCGGCCCTGTCGCTTCTCGGGCTCTGTAAGCCCGCTGTGACAGCGCCCTTTGCTCCCGTCTCACCCCAGGTCATGGACAGGATGCGGGACGCCCTGAAGGCCATCGATCTGCTGTGAACCCGTCGACACCGAGCCGACTTACGCATAAGTAGCACGCCGAAGCCTTGGAAAAGGCGGGGCTACGTCGGCTGAACCAGACGCCTTGGCAGAGGACTCTCGATGAGCACAAAGCACAGACGCGTCGTCGCCGTCCCCCAGGGGGACGGCAAGGTGTTTCTGGCCTGGAGACTCCTGCCCCAGGACGATCCGGCAACGGTGTTCCACGTGGAACGCCGACGCCCCCGGGCGCCCTGGCAGCAGGTGACGACAAGGCCCATAGCCAACTCGACCAACTTACTGGACCGCACCAAGCCTCGCTTGTCTCGGGTGTCCGCTGGGGCTGCCCGAGAGGAGCCTGTCTGCGGACGGCCCGAGGGGCCAGACGAGAGAGGCGGCGCCTCCCCGAGGCCCGGCCCTTACGAGTACCGGGTCACCGCCGGGGAGGAGACCAGCGAACCCGTGCGGGTCGACAGCTCGCTTCCCAGGACCAACGTGGCCCTCAGCGCGCCCCTCCGGGTCCCCGGTACCCAGTGCGCCCTCATCTGCACGGGAGACCTGGACGGCGACGGACGGTTGGACTTCGTGGTCCTGTGCGGGGAGGGAGGCCGCATCGTGTTGGACGCCTACCGGGGCGACGGCCGGCCAATGTGGCGAATCGACACCGGCCTCCCGGCCCAGGGGGGCTGGGACGGTGGTACCCTCCACTGCCCCTTCGCCCTCTGGGACGTCAACGGAGATGGGCGGGTGGAAGTCGTCTACCACCGCCAGCCCGGCAGGGCCACGTACCCGGACAACTTCTACACCGAGGCCCAGGCCGGTGAGACCCTGGCCGTGGCCGACGGCGAGACAGGCGAACTCGTCTACCAGGTCCCCTGGCCGGCCACCAGGCCACGGGTGATGATGACCGTCGGGCACCTCCGGGGAATCGACGAACCGGCCTCCATCGTCGTCCTCGATGAGACCTACGGCGACGTAGTTCTGACGGCCGTGGACGGCCGCGACGGCTCAACCCTCTGGCAGGTCCCCCAGGCCCGACCGGCCGGCCACAACCTGGACGTCTGCGACATCGACGAGGACGGCGTGCAGGAGGTCATCTGTGGGGGCATCTGCTACAACGGCGACGGTACCGTCCGCTGGGAGGCCGAGCCCTTCGGCCATACCGACATCTCCAAGGCGGACCGTATCCATCCTGACCTGCCCGGTCGGCAGGTCTTCTACGCCGTCGAAAGCGGCAACCCCGGCGTTTACCTCGTCGACAACCACGGCCGGACCATTTTCAAAGAGGCCTTCAAGCACGCACACTATGGCTGGATCGCCCGACACACCACGGAGCACCCGGGGCTGCAGATGCACTGCGCCGAGGACGCCCGCCGGGGGATGCGGGAAGTGGAGCACAACCCCGTCTTCCTCTGCGACGGCAGCCATTGGCTCAGCCTCAGCGACTGGCAGCGCAAGAACTTCGTCCCCGTGCAGTGGGATGCGGGACCGGTCACCGTCTTCGTCGTGCGCAAGGAGAAGCACCTGGTCCGCCTGCTCCCGACCGGTGAGGTCGAGCCGGTGGCCCCAGGCGACCTGCCTCCCGGGGGCGTGTACGAACGGAACCTGCTCTGCTGCGACGTCCTGGGAGACTACCGGGAAGAGATGGTCACCATCGACCGGGAAAGGGACGAGCTTTTGGTACTGGTCAACACCGAACTCAACGACGCCCGGGGCTACTCCCCCAGAGACGACTTCGACTACCGCCACGACCGCAGTCAGCACGGTTCAGGTTACTACATCTACAAACCCCCACCCGACACGCGGGTGTAGAACCACCACCCCTTGGGGGGCCGGGCATTCTTGCCCGGCTGGAAAGTGGGCCGACAGGAATGTCGGCCCTCCCCCAGGTGGGGTGGCACGGGCACCCCGACCTGTGGTGAGCCCTCCTTCGCCGAGGCTACGGCGGACAAGCTTGCCTGTCCTGAGCCCGTCGAAGGGTCGAACCACCTGTGGCCTTCGACAAGGTCTATTGCTCAGGCCACCCTGAGCCACGTCGAAGGGTGGTGAGCTCGCCTGTCCTGAGCCCGTCGAACCACGCTCACACCGCGTAGGACCGTTCGTGCCACGGGCCCCTCGTGCAGAGCGAATCAGGTTACCACTACCTCGCCGTGCTGGCGGGCGACCCGGGCGACGGCGCGGACGTTCTCAGGCTCCACCGGGGCGCT
>CAZIBA010000256.1:2779-4621 GCA_964536795.1 uncultured Planctomycetota bacterium
CCTCGAACTCACGGGTGAGGCTTTCGGGTGTACCGGTCACCACGTTGCAACTGAGGATGCGCCAGTTCCAAGTGATGCCTTCGGGCAGCTTCTCCACCATGTCCCTGACGGTCAGGTACTGGTCGGTGTGAGGGTCGAGGTGGTTGAGGCCGAACTCGGCGAGCATCGGCAGGTGCTCCGGCCGGAGGAGCTCCGAATGAAGGTACCGCTGCTCGGCCCTCAGGGACTCGTAGATGCGGTTGTAGTCGGGGATGACGAACTCGCGGTACTGAGGTGGCGCCAGCAGCCCGGCGAAGTCGTCGGCCATGCCCACGCCGCCACCTGAGGACGCCTGGCCGACGATGGTCCGACGGGCACGGGCGGTCACAATGAACAGGTCCGTCAACTTGGCCAACAGCCGGTGTGCGAACTCGGGGGCCTCGTGCAGGTCCATGAGGAAGTCGCTCCCGCGGACGAGCATAGCAGCGGTGATGGGGGCCTCGTTGCCCAGCGAGAGGGGAACGGCCTTGCCCTCCTTGTCGCACAGGTGCTTCCACATCTCGACGAGGTGGGCGATGGCGCCGACGGCCGTGACGTCCTCGACCTGGAGAAGAGCGTCCAGGTCGTCCGCTGAGTTCACGATTGGTCTGACGATCATCGGCTCGCCGTCGGGCGGGTAGGCGATCTCCACCCCCAGGGCGGTCAGGCTGGCATACGCCAGGTAGGGCATCTTCACGCTCACGTCCCAGCCGAACGCCTCGCCGATACGCTCGCGGGCTACCTGGTTGATGTCCCAGGCAGCCCTTTTGTCGAGGTAGTAGTCACGGAGGCTACGCTGGGCGTACCAGGCGTAGGCATCGTAGCCGAATATGATGGAGGTCTTGACCATCACTGGCTCCTCATTTCAAGGTTGCGCTTGGCAGGCAGCATACCAGGAGCCCCCTCCCTTGACAACGGCACGTGAGCCCGCGTGCGCTGGTGGAAGAAGCTTGACTTTGTGCCGTCTGCCGGGGAGAATTGCTTATTCCGGGGAGCGGTTCACAACTGACAAGAGTCTAAGTCCCTTTGCTGAGGACAGCAATGAGACACTGCGGCCCTCTCACTCTCGTGGCGTTCCTGCTTCTGCTGACCGCATAGGCCCAGGGAGATGACTGACACCAGTGGCGGGGACCGGAACGGAACGGCATCTCTGCCGAGTCGGTGGCCCTCATCGACGAGTTCCCGGAGGCCGGCCCGCAGGAGGTCTGGAGGAGCGAAGAGATCCGCGGCTACGACCAGGGCGGCTACGGCAGCGTGGGCTGCTACGACCTGACGGCCCGGTAGGGACAGGTCTTTAGACCTGTCCGGCGGGTCCGTCCCTACAGAGCGCGGGCGGACCGTCGAGGTCCCTCTTCAGCGACCCCCAGAGTGGCCTTCGACAAACACAATTGCTCAGGCCACCCTGAGCCACGTCGAAGGGTGGAGAGAAAAACACACATGCACGAATGCACGGTGGTCATATCACGGTGGCCGGGGGTGAGCGCCTGCCTGTCCGCCATAGCCCGAAGGGCGAAGGCGGAGCCCGGGGCCGAGCGCGAAGGAGTCCCCCGTCCCGACCTCCAGGGCGCCGACGCCGACGAGGCCCGAAGGCTCGAAGACGAGTTGGTCGCCGCGCTGGTTGCGCGAGGCGGACGCGTCCTCCTCATCCCACACGTGTACTACCTGTCCAGCGACCATCCCGCAGTTGACCGGCTTCGGGACCTCAAAGGCGACCTCGTCGTCGCCGCCTGGCTTCACCCACGGGCCACGTACTGGATTCTGCGGGCCACGGGCTTCGACGACGCCCAACGACGGGTCCTCTGTTACGACCTGGCGGGTTCCGGT
>CAZIBA010000257.1:0-4620 GCA_964536795.1 uncultured Planctomycetota bacterium
TAAACCTCCCGCTCCCAACTGGCCGAGAGGGCCACCGAGGGGGCGGCCCTGCCCACGGCCTCGGAGAGCAGCTCGATGAAGCTGGAGCCGTCGGCCGAGGCCCGGGCCACCTCGTAGAGCACCACCTCACCGGAGCGACCCACGGTCAGCAACCGCCTACCCCCCCGGTCCGTGGCCAGCAACTCCACCGCTTCCCGGGTGTGCTGAAGGAAGCGCAGCCCGCCCTGACGACCCATCATCAGAAGCTGGCGTTCGCCGTTGGCGAAGAACAGGGCCGCGCCGTTCCAGTCACAGGCCACCGCCGTCGGCCGCTGGCCGACGGCGTAGCTCCCCAGGGTCTCTCCCTGGACGCCGAAGGCGTAGACCCTGTCCTGGGGTGAGGCCAGCAGGACCAGCTCACCGGACTGGTCCACCGCCAGGGCCGTCACCGGCATAGCCATCCGCCGCTGCCAGAGACGGCTCCCGGTTTCGTCGAAGGCCGCCAGGTCGCCGAAGTCGCTGGCGGCAAAGCACTGGTCGCTGAGAGGCGCCAGGGCCAGAAGCGAGGCCACCAGCGTCAGGTCCAACCGGCCCAGCTCCCGGCCCGAGGGGGCCAGGATGAGGCCGTGCTGCCAGTCACCGGCGCAGACGATGCGCCTGGCCCAGGCGTCCACGGCCACCGCCCTCAGTCCCAGGAGGTCGGTCTTCCTCCAGACCACCTCACCAAGGTGGTTCAGCCACCACAGGGAGCCGTCGGCCAGCACCGCCGTCCGCCTGCCCTCGGCGGCGATGGCCACCCGGGGGTCGTCGGCACCACAGTCGAACTGCCACCGGCGCACACCCAGGATGTCGAAGGCGGTGACCCGCCCTCCCCGCTGGGCGATGACCACGTCGCAGCTCGCAGCCGCCAGGGCCACGCCCGAGACCCGGCCCTCGGACATCTCCCGCCAGAGCTCACTGAGGACCACCCGGCCGTCCTCGCGCCTGTCCGCTCGGGGACCTCGATCGCCTCTCCTTCCGCTCTCGTCCTGGAGCCACTGTTCCCACGACAGGTGTGGCATCCGCAAGTCACCTCCCCGTACGGGCCCGGTCAGGCGACCGGTCCTCACCCCTACCCCTCTCCCCCCGGCAGAGGGGACGGGGGTGAGGGTGGGGGCATTCCCCCGGCCCGGGTCTGGGGACCCGGGCCGTCCAGCGGGGCCAGGCTGGTCTCGAAGCGGCGGGCGCTCCAGCAGCCGAAGGCCAGTCCCACCACCCCCAGGAGCACGTAGGCCACGTGGGTGAGCGCCTCCAAGGGCGCCTTCCGGCCGAAGACCTCCACCTCCTCGGGCATCCGACGGCCGCGCATCCTCCACTGCGGCTCACTCATCACCCCGCAGGTGGCCACCACCGAGGAGAGGTAGTCACCGTGCCAGAGAGCGCTGCGCATCTCGTCGTTCCAGCGAAGGTCGCCGCTGCGGATGAGCAGGGAGAGCAGAGGCACGAAGAGCAGCCCGTTCACCACCAGCAGCACCACGAACCGGCAGAGGGTAGTCCGTCGGAGCCTGGCGGCCACGGCGTAGGCCAGCCCCGCCGTCATCAGCACGGTGGAGAGAGCCAGACCGCTCAGGCGCGCCAGTCGCACCACGTCGTCCTTGCGGACCTGGATGGCCGGAGACCAGAACACCACCGCCAACCCGGCCACCAACAGACCCACAGCCAGAAGCAACGCCAGGACCGCCCCCGACCCCGGTCCCGGACAGAAGAGCCGCAAGGGAGCCAGCAACCCCCGCAAGCGGGCCCGCTGACGACGCAGCCGCTCAAACCGCAACGGCTCCTCGGTGGCAAAGACGAGGGCAGCCAACAGACAGGTCAACGCGGCCGGCAGCAGGTAGAAGCTCAGTACCGCCTGCTGCTCCCTGGGACTGAACGTGCCCACGTTGACCAGGAAGGCGGTCAGGCAGATGGCGTAGCAGAGACCAGCCATGACCACGAAGAACACGCGCATGTTGGTGGACCGATTGGCCGAGGCCGGCTTCATCCGGTTGATGGCGCTGAGGATGAAGGAGCCGATGAGGAAGACGAACAGGAGTACAGGAGCCCCAACGACGGCCAGCAGCCAGTTGGTGTTGCGGAAGACCACCCGGAACTGCAGCGCTCCGGACATCACCGCCGCCCAGAAGGTCCCCGCGCCCAGCCAGAAGACGCCGCCCACCAGGGCCGACAGGAAGTAGGCGTAAATGACCGCCCGTCGGGGGGACTTCTCCACCGCCGAGCAGTGCAACGACACCACTGCCAGGAGCAGCGCCAGGGCGCACAACTGCAGGTAGAGGATGCCCACCTCCAGCATCCCCACCCCGCCGAAGAGGAAGGTCACCGCCACCAGGGGCATCCAGCTCACCAGCAGAAGCAGCACCGTCACCAGGGAGGAGATGAGCTTGCCCACCACGATCTGACGGGGGCTCAGGCGGGTGGTTATCAGCAGTTCCAGGCTCCGGTTGGCCCGTTCCTCCACCAGGGCCGGAGCCGTCATCCCGGGCACCAGCATGGTGATGAGAATCCCCTGGGCGACTGCACAGGTGTAGAAGAGGGCCTGACCCACGGAACTGGCCTGGTAGCTGGCCAGCTCCTGAGCCGCGCTGGTGACGACCACCACCGACACCAGCACGGCCACCACGGTGACGGCGACGAAGTGGATGATGAGGAAGCGACGCTGACGCACCGTGGCCCGTAGCTCCTTGGTGACGATGGGATTGGCCCGGGCCTGACACCAGCCCCACAGTCCACCCAGCAAGGCCACGGCCCCTCTCACATCACCTCCCCCTTGGTTACCCGCAGGAAGACGCTCTCCAGGTCGCGACGGTCGTCGCTCACATTCAGGACGGGAACGTCCGCGGTCACCAACAGGCGGACCAGTTCGGCGATGCGGCCGCGCTCGGCCGAGAGCTCGACCCGGAGCCGACTACCTTCGACGGCGACGTGGGCCACGTCGGGCTCCGCCAGCAGGAGACGCTCCGCCTGGGCCACCCCGGCGGCCACCTCAAAGACGACCCGGCGGATGGGCGAGAGGCCCCGGGTGATCTGATCGACACTGCCGGCGGCCAGCAGCTTTCCCTGCTCGATGATGCCCACGGTGGTGCAGACGTCGGAGAGCTCGGTGAGGATGTGGCTGGAGATGAAGATGGTCTTGCCCATCCGGGCCAGCTCCTTGAGGAGCTCGCGAAGCTCGATGCGGGCCCGGGGGTCGAGGCCGGCGGCCGGCTCGTCCAGGATGAGCACCTTGGGGTCGTGGATGAGGGTCTTGGCCACACAGAGCCGCTGCTTCATCCACTTGGACAGGACACCGACCAGGCGGTGGCGCAGTTCTCCCAGGTCGGTCAGCTCCAGGACGCCCCTCAGGGTGGCCCCCCGTCTGCTGGGGGGGATGCGGTAGGCGGCGGCGAAGAAGTCGAGGTACTCCCAGACGGTGACCCCGTCGTAGACACCGTAGTAGTCGGGCATGTAGCCGATGGTCTGGCGGACGGCCTCGGGCTCGTTGACCACGCAGTGACCGTCCACCCAGGCCCGCCCGGCCGTGGGAATCTGAAGCGTGGCCAGGATCCGGATGGTGGTCGTCTTACCGGCGCCGTTGGGCCCGATGAAGCCGAAGACCTCGCCTTCCGGTACGGTGAAGGTCACGTCGTCCACGGCCCGCAGGCCGTTGAAGTGCATGGAAAGGTGCTCGACCCGAATCACCTCAGAAAACTCCCCCTGAGTGTCACCGGCCCGACGACCTCAAGCCCAGACACACCCCCGCTCCCCTCAGATAGTGAACGGCAAAGAAGGGTCGAAGTCAACCAGGAAGTGGGCCCACGGGTCGGCCGAAGGGAGGCGACGGGGACGCGCTCTGCTCAACAGGACGCACGGCAGAGCGTCCCCCGGGGGCCGACCGAGGGGGGCAAGCCCGTGAGGGCTCCGGTCGGGGACCCCGGGGGACGAAGCTCAGGCCAGGCCGGCGATACCGAGGACGTCGGGCACCACGTCGGTCCAGCCGAGAGGCATGAGGTGCACGCCCTGGCACACGTCCTTCATCTGGGTGATGAGTCGGCCGGCGATGTCGGCGCTCTTCTTTTTCCGGTCCTCCTTGCCCACCGAGGCCATCTCGTCGATGAGGGCCTGGGGGACCATCACCCCAGCCACGTTCCGGTTCATGAACTTGGCCATCCCGGCGCTCTTCAGGAGCACTATGCCGGCCAGGATGGGCACCCCCAGCTTCCCGGCCTGCTCCATGAATTGGGCGAACTGCTCGGGGTCGTAGACGGCCTGGGTCTGGACGTACTGGGCTCCGGCCCGGACCTTCTTCTCCAACTTGATGAGCTGTGGTTCCAGGGGGTCAGCAGCGGGGGTCACCACCGCGCCTTTGAAGAACGCCGGGGCGCCCTGGAGGTCGTTCCCGGCCAGGTCCTTGCCGCTCTCCAGGGTGACAATGGTCTGAAGCAGGCTCACCGAGTCCAGGTCAAAGACGGGCTGGGCGGCCGCGTGGCCGCCCAGCACGACGTGGTCGCCGGTCAGGGCCAGGACGTTCTCGATGCCCAGCCAGGCCCCGCTCAGCAGGTCGCTCTGGAGGGCCAGTCGGTTGCGGTCCCGACAGACCATCTGGTAGACGGGCTCCAGACCCATCTG
>CAZIBA010000258.1:0-4610 GCA_964536795.1 uncultured Planctomycetota bacterium
CGTCCCCGTGACCGTCACCGCCACCGGCGATGAGGGAGGGGAGTCGGTCACGAGCTTTGAGCTGGCCCCCGGGCGCCACGCGGTGGACATGTCTCTTCCGCCGGGAGGGACGGGCGAGGTGACGGTGGAGGTCGAGGCCCTGGTCGGCGTCGGAGCTCCCGAGGGCGCGGGGCCGCTGGCCACCGCCCCCGCGGGGGATGACGTGCTCAGGCTGAAAGCCCGTCACTGGTTCGCCGTCGGTCTGTCGGCGGAGGAGCTGGACGTCTACCGTGAAGGCCTCCGCGGCGAGGAAGCGGACCCCACCGCCGACGGCGAGCTCGCCTTCTCCCACGGCCTCATCGTTCGTCGGCAGGGGTTCCAGTACGGGCTTTCAACGGTCTCTCTGCCCCCGATCAACGGGCCCTTCCGGCTCGACCCCCAGAACGTGGTGGAGCTCCTTCACCGGGACGCGGGCTGCATCCTCAACGCCGCCAACTCCTGCCACCAGCCCGAGGCGGGCACCTTCTTCCGCCGAACGAGTCAGGCCGAACTCGGCCGCTCCCCCACCGCCCCGCGAACGGTCTACATGCCCACCACGGTCAGCATCGCCCGCCTGCCTGACGGCTACGACCTGAGCCTTTCTTACTGGGGTTTCAACGCCAGGCTGGCCGTGCGCGTCCTCTCACCGACGGAAGCGAAGCTGGTCGTCACCCCCCAGTTCGGCGGGGGCGAGGAACCGGTGGTCTTCAACTTCTTCCCCGGCGTCAGGCGGGCTGAGGAACTGACGGTCAACGGTCCGGTGCTGCACTTCCGGGGGGTGACGATCGAAGGCTGCGGGCCCTTCCAGGTGGACCGCGACTTCCGCATCTGGAACCCCTACCAGCAGGAGTTCACCTACACCCACAAGCCGGTGCGCTGCTGGGTCGAGTTCGGAGCAGAGGAGACGTTCGTGCTCGACGTTCGCCTGCAAGGGGAATGAGTCGAGCACCAGCACAGAGGATCCGCCCTGCCTTTGTGCTCCAGCCTTGCGGCCAGGGGTCGCGGGCGCGGACCCGGAGGAGTGTGTTGCACAGAGAATCTGAGATGGAAGCGTTTCGAGTGCCGGCGTTGTGGCAGGTGTTGCGCTGAACCAGGGCTTCGTTGGGACGCCGCCCGCATCCGCCAGGTTACCAAGGCTCTCGGTCTCTCCCTCATGGAGACCATCGAGAAGTACTATGGTAGAATCAGTGAAGACGGGGAACACTGGGTTACAGAAGATGCCAAGAGAACTCCCTGCCCTTTCGGCGCTGCCCCCGATGGCCTCATTGCTCCGGTAGCCTGCACACGGAACACGGGCCCAGCCCTCTCCTCTTCGCTTCCTCCAATGTCACGGCAGTCTTCCCCCGCGAAAGGTAGCGGCATCCGTCGCGATGGTACTTTGCCCCAGTCGGGGTGGTGTGAACGGTTCCGTGCTCAAGCTGTGCGACCTCGGCCGCCGTTGACGATGGAGGACCATGACGCGCGCAAAAGAAGCGGGAAGGCTGCATTTCAGGACGGCGGCAGCCAAGCAGCGCCTGCCATGCCTGGGCTCTGGCAGAATAGCGGAGTAGTGTTATGAGGGGCTCGACTTTCGTTCTGGCGGCGGGCCTGTGTGCCTGCCTGGGGTGTGGCCCGAGGATCAATGCAGGGGAAGCGGCCGAGGGAGGTGAGGTCCCGCGGGAAGTGATGCCGGGGCATATCGCGGGGAAAGGCCGCGGAAAGGAAAGCGCGATGGACGAGCAGCTGTTCTTCGAGGACGACTTCTCGGCGGGGCTCGGGGAATGGGTCTGGGAGCCGGACGACGGCTCCCAGGCGAAGGCGGAGGAGGGCCGGCTCACGATCAAGCCGGACCGCCGGTCCTACGGCGCCGTCAACGTCTGGTGCAGGAGGAGGATACCGGCCGACTTCCGCCTGGAGTTCGACTACGTTCCCATCGAGGAGACGGGCAACCTGGTTTTCATGTTCGCCGCCGGGCAGCTCGACGGTAAGGACCTCATCGCCGGTCACGCGGGCCGCAACGGCCACTACGCCTGGATCACCAACAGCGAGCAGGCGTTCCGGTGGAAGACCGAGTTCCTGCAGGGCAGGCGCGTGCCGCCGATGGCCTGCTACACCATCTCCTACTGGTTTCCGGGCGGGCAGTACCCGGACGCCAACCGCATGCCGGCCCGGAAGAACCCCGGCCACCTGCTCCTCGGGGATGCGCAGAGGCCCGTGCCGGAGGGCGGACGGCGAGGGCCGCACCATTTCACCATCGCCAAGCGCGGCGGCCACATCACGTTCTTCCGGGACGGCGAGAAGGTCCACGACATCGAGGACGAGGGCGGGCAGAAGGTTCAGGCGATCACGCGGCACGAGGACGGAACGCTCGAGAAGAGGCAGTACGTGATGCCGGTCTACGCCGAGGGGTACTTCGGGCTGCGCTCGCTCAACGCCCATGCGGCGTTCGATAACGTGAGGGTCCTCGTTCCGAGTGCGGGCGGGCGCGCGCTGGATGAACTCTGAGTGATCACCTCTTCGAGAAGCCGGAGGGCGCATCCCTCTTCTGGTGTCCCCGTTTCTGGGAGCTGCCTATTCCTTGACAACTGGTGCCCGAAGCTCTTCACTGCCCTTGACTGAGCGGGGAGCGGAAGTACCGTGCGAACAAGGAGTCAAGTCCAATGTGGGCTGGGCACTTGCTTTGCCACGTATCACCAGAAAGGCGTGGCTCATGGACATCTCTGCCTACAAGAAATGGACGCATTTCACCATCGCGGAATCTCTGCCGGGCGGGGGCTATGGGACCGGCGGCATCGGTCTCGGTGACTTCACCGGGTCGGGAAGCCTGGACGTGGCCGTGTCCAGACGCTCCCCGCAAACGGCGTACTGGTTCGAGCGCAAGGACGATGCCACCTGGGTTCGCCACGTCATCGGTCAGTCGGTCCATCTGCAACGGACGCTCGGCGCGGCCGTCCTGGACGTCGACCAGGACGGTTGGCTGGACGTTGTCTTCAGCAACGTCTGGTTCCGGAACCCCGGCAACCTGGCCACCGCCCCGGACACCCCGTGGGAGGTGCACGTCTACGACGGCGGCGGCCACGACATCGTTGCTGCGGACATCAACGGCGACGGCAAGGACGACGTCGTCACCTTCGACGGGAAAGTCCTCGCATGGTTCGACACGTCCAACGGCATGGCCAAAACGACCATCGCCGACGACCTGGACTGCCATGGTGGGATCGCGCCTCGCGGCGTTGGTGACCTCACCGGCAACGGCTGCCTGGACATCGTGGTCCCGGGCTTCTGGTACGAGAATCCCGGTAACGGTACCGGCGAGTGGAGGCGCCATCGGTGGCCGCACGAGCCGATACCGAAGGCGTCCTACGGCGCCAGCATCCGATCGTGGGTCGCCGACATCAACGGTACCGGCCACAACGATATTGTCTACGCCGACTGCGACACCGGCTTCTGTCACGTCTATTGGGTCGAGAACAAAGGCGGAGGGAGAGAGTGGGTCAGGCACCCGCTTCCGGACCCGCCGGGGAATGAGCACACGGGGTCCTTCCATTCGCTGGCCGTGGCCGACTTCGATCAGGACGGTGGCAACCCGGACATCTTCGCCGGGGAGCAGGAAGACGCGTCTCCAATGTCGGGCTTAGGTGTGCTGCCCATGAAGCCGGAGGGCCTGAAGGAACGGGGCGTCATCTGGGTGAACTCCGGCGGCAGGAACCCCACCTTCGAGCCGGTGGTCATTCATGAGGGCCGACCGGGCTGGCACGACGTGGTCGTGGGCGACGTCTCAGGGGACAGTTCCACCGGGATGGTGAGCAAGGTCTGGAACACTGACTGGAACAAGGGCGACCGCAACTATCACCTCGACTACTGGCGGAACGACATCAACCGTCCCTGATCAGGCAACAGGGAGAACCCCGTGGATGCTGGCCAAGGAGTTGCTGGCCACCACCATCCTTGAGCGCATCCGGCGGCTTGGCGGTAACGCTGGGAATTCCTCTGACAGGCCGTTTCTTAGAGGCATGTTAGAGCAACTTCTGCGCAGGCAAGTCCTTGTCCCCCGTGGTCTGCCAGTACTTCGCCCGGTGGACCATATGCGCTGTACTCGATCTCCTGTAGGAGTCGACCTGGAGAGTGCTCCTCGGATCGGCGTGGGCCGGCCGGTGTTGGAGGTTGGCCTCCCCCGGCAGACCCAACCCGTTTGACTTCCGTGCTACACCGGTGGGCCGCCGATCGTGGGTCGGAAGGTTGATGCTCCGTCAAGGCAACTGGCAGGGAAAACAGCTCGTTGATTCGGCCTGGGTCGATGCGGTCACCGGATACGCAGGGACTCCTGTCCCTGCCAACCCTCGGAACGAACCCGGCACCAGCCCAAGCCTGGGATGGTGGACGAACGCCAGCGGCGCCTTCCTCCCTCTCCCGCTGGACGCGTACTGGCGTCACGGGGCCGGGAACCAGATCCTCATTGTGGCTCCCATGCTGAGCCTCATCGTCGTTCGATTCGGCTCTCAACTCGCAGACGCTTTGGCTCGAGGGGCCCATGATTTCATTTTCAAGCCCATCATGGAGGCCGTCCTGCCTCCCTGCGAGCCGAGCCCCCTCTTTACCGATGTTTAGCGCCA
>CAZIBA010000259.1:0-4602 GCA_964536795.1 uncultured Planctomycetota bacterium
GGGGAGCAAGGGCACCTGACGACGACCGTACTCGTAGAAGCCGGCCAGTCCCACGAAAGCACCGAGAGCCAGAAGTGTCGGGCCACAGGTGTAGGCCAGGCTCCCGGGCAACCGGGGCTGACCCAGCGATGACACCCAGACGGAAGCAACCACACTCAGCAGCAACGAGCAGACGACCTTCGTGCTGGTCATCTTACCCGCGCCGTACACCCACCAGACGACAGGCAGACTCACCAGCAGCAGCCCCACCAGCAGAAACCACACCCACACAGTCTGACCCCCCTGTGCTCCCCGACAACCGCACTTCGGCTACAGGCTGCCGGTCAGCTGACGGCGATCTCTTCGACGATGCACGTCACCAGTCGTGAACCCGCTCTCGAGACAAGGGGCTTAAGACCCTTGCCTTAAGTGACGGTGCCGGTGGCGCGCTAAGCGACAGGAAGTCCGACGGGCCAAAATACGCAAGGGGCCTTCGGCCTTCGTACCCGAAGCTACTTCGGCGAAGTAGGCTGAGCCCCTCGTCTAACGACCGCCCTGCGAAGCCAACCCTACCTCGAGGACTTCGGTCTTGATGCTCTTGCCGTCCCAACTGGTGGGCACCCACCAGTCGCAGTCGAAGGTCTTCTGCCCGTGGGCTGGCACCCGAGTCTTGTTGGACCCGAAGGGGTACTGGTGGGCGACCAGGTCGTCGTCGTAGAAGACGGTTTTGCCGTCCCCGTCCAGGAACGAGAACCCGACCTTGAGGAAGACAACACCTCTGTCGCCGTCGTTCCTGACCGTGCCACGAACAACGACAAGCCTCTCACCTTCCTCCACCTGCTTGGGCGTCACCGACAGCGAGAAGGAGATGTGGGACCCGTAATCGTCGGCCGACGGCCCCTTCTCGCCCTCCACCGGCTGCACCGTCGTGGGCGACCGGTCCTCGCGGGCAGGGACCACCTTCTCGCCCTCGATCCCAACCACCCGTTGGATGGCGCCCTGGAGCATCTCGGCCTTCTTCTCTTTCTCCAGCGCGCCCAGCACCCTGTTGACCACGTAGACCCCAAACAGGAGCACGGCGACGACGATCACGGTGATGGCGATGGGCCAGAGCGAGAAAGGCTTCGCCGTGCCCCTGGGGGCGTGGCCTCCGTCACTGCCGGACTGGTTCTCCGACATCCGCCTTCCTCCTCTTCAGCTCACCAGACAGCCACGCCAAGCTACCGCAGCACCACCTCGCGGCCCCCGGCGTCCATGGACTTCTGGATGGCGTCGAGGACGCGCACCGAGAGGACAAGGTCGTTGTAGGGGATGGGAGGCTTGCCGGTCCTTATCATCTGCAGGAAGACCTTCATCCCGTAGTAGTAGCCGGCGAAGCCCTTGCCGGGGTCGTACCGGGCCGTGCCCTTGGCGCCGTAGGCGATGGCGTCGAAGGCCGGCCGGGCGCCGTCGATGATGTTGAGGGTGACGACGGCCCCGGTCTTGTAGGCGACGGTGGCGATGACCGAGCCGTCGTAGTCGGCTGCGCGGACGGACTTGACCCTGTTCCCAAAGACCTCCAGCATCAACTCGACGCAGTGGACGCCGTAGAAGAAGACGCCCGCGTACTCGCTCTCTGAGCTGCCGGGACCGGTGAGGATGCCGGCGCGGACCTTGCCGATCTTCTTCATGGCCTTCTTCATGTCCTCCACGGGCGGGCCCAAGCGGACGGTGGAGAAGCTGGAGATGGGTGTGCGCTTCTTCCGAGCCATGGCCACCATCTTCCTGGCGTGGGCCACGCTGATGGACATGGGCTTGTCGATGAGCGTGGGGATCTTCGCCTCGATGAAGGGCAGCGCGTGCTTGCAGTGGAGCCCGCCGTGGCGGAAGTCCACGATGGCCGCGTCCACCATGCCGACCATATCCTTGGGCCGTTTCACGATGGTGGGCACCTCACCCATCTCGGCCACTTCCCTGTTGCGCTTGTCGTTGAGGCCGTAGATGGCCACCACCCGAGCGCCCGGGATGTGGCTCTTCTCGCCCTTTACGTTGAACAGGTGCGAAAACGCGATCGAGTGCGAGTTATCCGTCCCCAGAATCCCGATCTTGATCATGTCACCTCCCTCTCCTTCTGCGACCCGAAACCTGACCCGACGACACTCTGCACGCAGGCACACTATCCCCCCGGCAAAGCCCTGTCAACAAGGGAAAGCACCTGCTTGCCCGGACGTGGTTCAGGAGCCCTGCTCGCCGAAACCGACGCCGGCCAACTCGTCTGCGCGGTCGATGAGCCAGGTGCGCAGGAACTGGAAGCTGCGGGTGCAGCGGATCTCGTGGCCCCCCTCGTGGAGGTCCATCTCGATGCGGTCGGCGACGCCCAACTTCTCGTAGTGCTTGCGGGTGCGCTCGAACTCCTCCAGGACCATCGGCCACCAGGAGATGCCGTCCGCCTTGCCCGTCTCGATGAGCACCGGGCGGGGACAGATGAGGGACAGCAGGTCACTGTCGGTGAACTCCCGGAGCCAGCCCGGGACGATGATGTGCTCCTCCCTGGTGGAGAGGAAGCAACTGTAGCGGGGGTCGTCCACGATCATCTTGTTCAGCCTGTGGTTGAACCAGGCGCAGATGACGGCGGCCTTGATGCGCGACTCAAGGGGCGTCGTGAAGGAGGTGTAGGCGCCTCCCAGGCTGATGCCGTACATCGCCGTTCGCCTGACATCGACCTCCGAGAGCGTCTCGGCGAAGTCGAGCAGCCGACGGACCTTGAAGACCTCCAGACCCCAGAGGGTCTTCCCCAAGAGCTTGGCCATCCGCTCGTAGCGGGCCCGGGGCTCCCCTTCGGTGACGTTGAGGGCAGCGAGCACGGCAAAGCCCTGCTCGGCAAGCTGCCGACCGTAGCCCTTGTAGACGTTCCGTGGGTCGTCCAAGCCAAAAACCCGTTCGGGCGAACTCCCGATACCGTGCTGGCAGATAACCAGCGGGGCCGGCTCCGAGGTGTCCTTGGGCAGGCCCACAACGGCCCGCGCGTGGAGCCCGGGGAACACCTGAATGGTCAGCCAGCGGGCCAGGACCTTCTCGTCCTCGTAGAAGGGTTCCCAGTGGGGCTCGGTGTCGATGCCCCCTGAACCGAACTCGCCCAGGGCCTGCTGCCAACGCTGACGGTTGGGCTGGACGGACTTGACGTAGGCCGGGATGGAGGAGTAGTCGCGCTGCCAGAGCTCCGCCTGGCGTTGGGGGTACTCGAAGGTCACCCGGCGAAAGTAGTCCTCGGTTTCCCGCCGATGAAGGCTTTGCCGGTTTTCGATGCGACGCCTGACCTCTTCGGCGGAGAGCCCAAGTACGCCTGCTTTGTCGTCCTCACACATGGGACACTCCCTCCTGCTTCCGGGCGAAGACGGATCGGCCGGCATCTCGGCACCAGGTCAGCCTGCTTCCCGCTCCTCGATCATGGCTTTGACGCGCATCAGGCGGGTGGTGTTGGAGCGTTCCTGCTCGGCGAGCTTCTCGGTGATGGACTTGCGGACACTGTCCAGCTCGGGAATGAGGACGTACTCCAGGGCATTGGTCCGCCGACGGGTCTTCTGCACGTCCAGGGCCAGCCGACGGATGTGGTCCTCCGTCTGGGCCAGCTCGATGAGCCTGGGGATGAGCCTGTGCAGTCTGTCGACGGCCACGTCCACAGCCGGGGCCACGTCGAGAAAGCTGTAGCTGCCGACCCCGGGTCCCTGAGCCAGGCTCAGTTGGGGCAGCTCCACGCCCATCAGTCGCTGGCTTCCCACCTTTAGGGCGAGCGTCTGGGGGGTCTGCTTCAGGGCCTCCTCCAGGTCCCGGGTGGAGGAGGCCAGCCCGCCCAGCGTGGCCAGCCCGAAGATGTCCAGCAGCTCCCCGTCGACGAGCCGGCGGAGCCTCAGGTAGGGGGCCAGCATCCCGGTGAGCTCGCGCACCAGGGCCTCCAACTTGTCCTTGAGCAGCTTGTGTCCCCGACGGGCGATCTCCAGACGCTTCCTGAGAGCCAGCAGCGCCATGCGCGTGGGGCTGACGCGGATCTTCATCCGGCCGCACCCTCCTCGAAGCCAAGGGGCGTTGGCGGACAGGAATGTCCGCCCTCCCGTCCATACGGATCCGTACGGAAACAAGGGAGGCCGGGCATTCTTGCCCGGCAACCCCCGTACGGGCGAGCACCCTTGGCTTCCCCTCCTCACTTACACTTGAACTTGAACCCCTCACTTACACTTGAACTTGAACCCCTCACCCTTCAGTGTCTCGCTGGTCGTAGTGTTTGTCCAGGAACTCGTCGCCGATCCGCTTGAGCTCGCTTCGGGGCAGGTCCCGAAGCAGACGCCAACCGATGTCGAGCGTCTCCTCGATGGAGCGGTTCTCGTAGGGCCCCTGGGCCACGAACTCCCCCTCAAAACGCCCGGCGAACTTGACGAAGAGGCGGTCCACCTCGGTCAGAGCCGACTCCCCCAGCACTACGGCCAGCTCCTCAGCCGTCTTCCCGCGAGCGTAGGCGGCGAAGAGCTGGTTGAGGACGTCGGAGTGGTCCTCGCGGGTGCGCCCGGGGCCGATGCCCTTGTCCTTGAGACGGGAGAGGGAGTTGAGGACGTCCAGTGGCGGGTAGATACCCCGGGTGTGAAGCGGGCG
>CAZIBA010000260.1:0-4587 GCA_964536795.1 uncultured Planctomycetota bacterium
TGTGCTGAGCGACGAAAAAACTGAGGCCGTAAACCATGCGCACGTTGTTCTCGAACGAACCTCTGTACACGTCCTCGGTCAGCTTGAGGAAGGGAGCGGACCGGAGCTGGGCAGCATTGTTGACCAGGAGGTGAACTCGCCCGAAGCGCGCCAGCGTCTTGGCGAAGACTTCCTGGGCGCCTTCGGGCGTGGCCAGGTCAGCAGCCACCCACAGACTCTCCACCCCGGCTGAGGTCAGTTCGGCAGCGAATGCTTCGAGCGCGTCGGCTGACCGGGCCGTGAGCACGAGCTTCATCCCCTGTTGGCCCAGTACCCGCGCGATCCCGCAGCCGATGCCCCGGCTGCTGCCCGTGACGACGGCCACCTTGCCCGTCAGGTCCGGGAAGTGAGGCACGTGCGCTGATGATGCCTGTTCATCGGCCAAGAGGGTTCTTCCTCGTATTCGCTTCGATGTCGGAGCATTCTATTGCTGCCGGGCCTGGTAAGCAATGGAACACGAAACAGGTTGTCAACTCACGTTCGCTCAGTCCCCGTCAGCCGGTCGAGGGCCAGTAGACGGTGGTGTCCGATTTCGTCCTGGTACTTGGGGTCAGCGATGAGGTCCCGTCGTTCCAGCGGGTCCTCCTCCAGGTCGAAGAACCGTTCAGGCCGAGCGCCCCCCCAGTACACGTACTTGTATCGCTGGGTACGCACGCAGATGCCTGCGGCACGCCGGTCATGGGTGACGTGCCGACAAAGTGCGCCCTCTTTGCGCCAGGCTCCGCCCTCGACGAGGGGACGCAGGCTGCTGGCGCTCACGGACGAGGGTACCTCCGCCTGGGCATAGTCCAGGACCGTCGGGGCGATGTCGAAGGTCTCCACCAGTGCCTCCGCTTCGTGCTGGTCAGGGGAGCGTCCCGGTGGCACGACGATGAGGGGCATACGGGTGACGGGCTCGTAGAAGTTGCCTTTTCCGGTCCGGCCGAAGTCCCAGAGCATCTCGCCGTGGTCTGAGGTGAAGATGATGAGGGTGTTCTCCAGGAGGCGCCGCTCCTCCAGCGCTGAGAGGATCCGGCCGACCATGTCGTCGATGAGGGTGACCAGACCCCAGTAGTAGGCGCAGAACCTGCGGGCGACCTGGTCCTCTTCAGGGGTTGTGGCGCGAGGCTTCCCGTTCTCGTCCACCTGGTAATTGGGCGGCAGGACGACTTCGTCCATCGGGTACAGCTCATCGTACGGTCGCGGTGGATCGATGGGAGGATGAGGTCCGCAGAAGCCACACCAGACGAAGAAGGGCTTCTGGTGGTCCCGCCCAACGAACTTGACGGTGTTCTCGGTGATCCAGGTCTCCACGTACTCCTCGAGCGGGAGCACGTTGGTGATGGCCGTCCTGTGATTTCTGTACTCGGGCTTCCGGCGCTGTTCGTAGATGGCCTCGTAGCCTCCCGGATGGCGCTCCTCGAGCCAGGCTGCGTAGTCACGGCCCAGTGGCCCCAGGCCGATGGGAAGCCCCGCCGACCTGGTCCAGCGCGCGCCTTTGCCCCCGGTCACCTGCATCTCGTGGAACCCCCTCTCGGGCATCATGTGAATCTTCCCGAAGGCGGCCGTACGGTAGCCGGCCGTTTGCAGCCTTTCCATGAAGGTGAGCTCCCAGGGGGGAAGCCCGGGCGTGTCGTCGATGACGTCCTCCATATAGTCTACGCCGTGCTGGTGGGTGTAGCGACCCGTCTGGATGCAGGCCCGGGCCGGGATGCAGATGGGGCTCTGGGTGTAGGCCTGACGGAACACCACCCCACTACCCGCCAGCGCGTCCAGGTTGGGCGTGCGCACCTGTTGGGCTCCGTTCACCCCCAAGGTGTCGTAGCGCTGCTGGTCAGTGGTGATGAGCAGGACGTTGGGCCGGCTGTCTTCCGCCACGATGGCCTCCACTTCAAGGGCAGTGCACAAGGACCTGTCGGCACACTGCGAATGAGTATACGACCTGGGCAGGCCCCGGGGAAGGATGTGTCCGACAAAGTCGCCCGCCGGCCGGCGCGGGCCTGACTCATCCCGAGTTTTCGTACGTCCTGTTCTCGCGTGAGGTTACCCACATGGGGTGGCCCATCTTGGCTTTGCCAAGGTGGGCGCGAAGCGTGGGAAAGAGGTATTGAATGTTGCTGCCGTAACTCTTTCAGAGCAGCGAGCTTATCCCTTCCGGTGCTCCGCACACACCTTGAGCAAGCTCAAGGTGTGCCACCCACAACACCCCAAAAGTGGGGATGACCCAGGGCGCGGGCAGCTTGACACCCCGGGCGGAGGGGGCTACGGTTGCCCTCGGCCTGTGCGGTCGCAGGGGATGGGCGGGTCGGGAGGTGGGTCGGTGAGAATGCAGAAGACGGTGTTGGCGTACGGGGAGACGCTGTGGGACCTTCTGCCGACGGGCGCGGTCCTGGGCGGAGCCCCCTTCAACTTCGCCTACCGGGTGAACTCTCTGGGTGACCGGGGGGTCATCGTGAGCCGACTGGGCCGGGACGAGCTGGGCGAGAAGGCCTGGAACCAGGCGGTAGCGCTCGGTATGGACACCCGTCACATCCAGTGGGACGAGCGGGACCCCACCGGTACCGTCCAGGTGTCCCTCGACGACAGCGGGGAGCCCCGTTTCCACATCGTCCCCGGTGTGGCCTATGACCACATCGAGCTCACCGACGAGCTGCTTAGACTGGGTGCTGCCTCGGACTGTCTGTGTTTCGGCACCCTCATCCAGCGCACGGCGACGGCTCGGCGTACGCTCGAGGAGTTGCTCCGGGCGTCACGCCGGGGCCTCAACCAAGCTTCGCCTGTCTCCGGTGTACGGTCTTCCTGCCGGAGAGACCCTTCTGCTCGGACGCCCCGATGGGCAAGCCGGGAGTGGCGGTGCCATCTGCTGGACATCAACCTGCGCAAGGACTGCTACTCCCGGGAGACCATCGTCCTGTCGCTCCGGGAGGCCGACGTCCTGAAGCTGAACGACGAGGAAGCGAGGCAACTGGCCGAGATGTTCGAGATGCCGACCTCGGACGTCGTTGACCTCTGCGCCCGGATGATGGAGCGGTGGTCGTTGTCGCACTGTGTGGTTACGTTTGGTCAGCGGGGGGCGTTCGCTGCGGCCCGGGGAGGGGACGTGGTCTATCTTCCCGGCTACCGGGTTGACGTCGTGGATAGCTGCGGGTCGGGTGACGCCTTCACGGCCGGTTTCATCCATCGGCTGCTGCGGGGCGCGAGCCTGGCGGAGTGCTGTGAGCTGGGAAACGTGCTGGGTGCCATCGTGGCCTCCCAGAAGGGGGCAACCGCGCCCATCGGCCCCGCTGACGTCGAGCAGTTCCTGGCCGGGGACCACCAACGCATCTTCGAGCCCAGCCTGAGGCACCTCGCCGACGCGTGAGCTGTGACCACCCTTCGACGTGGCTCAGGGTGGCCTGAGCAATTGACCTTGTCGAAGGCCACACCAGCACATCCAGGACCTCATTCGCCATTCAGGGCAAGTGGCGCCGACGGGAAGGGCGGGGTGCCACTGACTGGCTGTAGGCCTGTCCGTGCGGTGCTCGTGCACGGCCGGGCAAGACCGGCCGTGGCACATCCGTCTCTCAGTTCTGGGTGCCACGGACCGGCCGTGGGCATGTCCGTGCCTTAGGAGGTGGCTGAGTGCGCCTGGGCTTACCGTGGGGTCAGCAGTCGTTCTACTCCGCCGCGGGCACGGCTACTGGTTGGGCGGGCCTGGGCTGCTGGTCAGCGGGCCCCCGGGGTGTTTTGTCAAGCTGCTCAACCGCGTGCTTCTTGGCGCGAAGAAGCTCGACGATGCCCTTCTCCCCGACCAGGTGCCCCGCGCCCACGACGACGAAGTAGGTCGCCTCAGTCCTGAGATACTCCTCGACCCTGGCCGTCATTTTGAGGTTGCGGTCGTCGAAGAGCCTCTTGAAGTAGGCTTTCAGTCTGGGGTTCGAAGGTACGCTCTCCCGGAGGGCTTGGTCCAGCCCGTCGGCGTCGCCGGCCAGCCAGGTGTCGGTCAGCTTCTGGAGCTGTTCCTTGACTTCCCCGAAGTGCTCCAGGGTGTCCAGGAGAACTAACTCCTGCTCCTCCTTGGAGCTGTCGGCAAGCAAGCTCAACTGACCCTCGACGGTTTCCAGCTCCAGGATGGGCTTCCGCCGGGCCCTGGCGTGCTGGAAGAAGTACATGTCCAACCCCAGTTCGGGCCGGTAGCCCAGCCGCATGACCTCGGGCAGCACGAGCATCGCGTTCAGGAGCCAGGGCCGCATGGTGTTGACCTGGGCCGGGGTCATGCCCCGGTCCTTCAGGTGGGCCTTGAGCTTCGTCAGGGCCTCTTCCGAGAGGTCGGCCTCCAGCGACTCGGGCGGCTGGTACATCCCCTTCTTCTGTGTCAGGAGGGCCGTCTTCATCTGGTTCTCTGGACTCATGCTGATTTCCATCACCAGGAAATCAGACTCGGCAAAGGCGTCCTCGATGGTCTCGTTGGTGGGATATATCTTCGGGCTGGAGAAGTGGAGCGTCCCCAGGAGGTACACGGTGGCCTCCCCCGAACTGACCTTCCAGAGCATGCATTTGCCGTCGGTCTCCCCCGCCTCCTGGGCGGCC
>CAZIBA010000261.1:0-4587 GCA_964536795.1 uncultured Planctomycetota bacterium
GTCCTCCTGGCGCTGCTCATCGCCGCCATCTGGGCCATGGGCTGGTACCGGCGCAACTACCTGCTCAAGGACGAGAAGGAAGAGGAGAAACCGGCGTACAACATCACCCAGCTCCGGGAGATGTACGAGGACGGCATCATCACCGGCGAGGAGTTCGAGCGTCTGAGGAAGAGAATCTACGGCCGTCGGTCTTACTCCCCTTGAAAGGACAAGGGGCCGCCGAGCCTGACTCTCAAGGCTGCCAGACTACGAAGGAGAACGACTGATGCGTAGCGAATCACGGGACTTCCTCCAAGGCCTGGTCGAGACCCCCAGTCCCAGTGGTTTCGAGCAGGCCGCCCAGGCCCTCGTCCGAGAGCAACTGAGTGACATCACCGACAGCGTCGACACCGACGTGCACGGCAACGTCTTCGGCGTCCTCAACCCGGGAGCCGACTTCCGGGTGATGCTGGCCGGACACGTGGACGAGATCGGGATGATGGTGACCCACGTCACCGATAAGGGTTACATCCACGCTGCGGCCATCGGTGGCGTGGACGTGACCCTGGTACCGGGTCAGCGGGTGCGCATCCACAACCAGCGGGGCGGCGTCCGGGGCGTCGTGGGCAAGAAGGCCATCCACCTCCTCACCGAGGAGGAACGCAAACAGACGCCCAAGCTGCGTGACCTCTGGATCGACGTCGGGGCCAAGGACCGCAAGGACGCCCTGAAGGCCGTGGCCGTGGGCGACCCCGTCACCTTCGACGTTCCCTACCAGGAACTGCGCAACGGCCTGGCCGTCTGCCACGGCTTCGACGACAAGGCCGGCTCCTTCGTGGTGGTGGAGACGCTGCGCCGCCTGGCCGGCAAGCCCCTCAAGGTGGCGGTCCACGGCGTCTCCACGGTGCAGGAAGAACTGGGTCTGCGCGGGGCCCGCACCAGCGCCTACCGGGTGGACCCCCACGTAGGAGTGGCCATCGACGTCACCCACGCCAGCGACTTCCCCGGTATGGATGCCAAGACCCAGGGTGAGGTGAAGTTGGGTGGCGGCCCGGTGCTCCACCGGGGGGCCAACATCAACCGGGTCGTGGGCGAGCTGCTCGTCACGACCGCCCGGAGGAAGCGCATCCCCTCGCAGATGCAGGCCGCTCCCCGGGCTACCGGCACCGACGCCAACGCCATCCAGATTACCCGCGCCGGTGTGGCCGCCGGGCTGGTCAGCATACCCAACCGCTACATGCACACGCCCGTCGAGGTGGTCAGCCTCAAGGACCTGGACAACGCGTCTCGACTTCTGGCTGAGTTCATCCTCGCGCTCGACCCGGCCATCGACCTGACCCCGTAGAGGGACGAAACCAGCGCCCATGTTCCTTCTGCTCATCGCCGGCATCCTCATCGCCTTCAGCTACCCGGGCGCTCACCCGCCGCCGGGATACAGCTCCACCGTGACTCTCGTGGGGACCGTCCTTCTCACCCTCGTGGGCGCCTTCTCGGGGCTCGTCCTTCGCCTGGGCGTCGGCACCCCGCCGGCGCTGGAGCGGACCCGCTGGTACGGTCACGTCAACCGTCTCATCTGGATCGGCCGAGGCCTGCTGGTGGGCTGCTACGTCTACGTCATCCACGGCTTCCACTGGTCGGTCTTCGTCACCGTCACCCTCGGCCTCGGGGACGCTGTCGCCGTCGGTGAGGTGCTGGTGCTGGCTCCCTTCCTGCTGGCCATCCTGGGCTCGCTGGTCCTGAGCTTCCCCGCCCAGCGTAGACTCAGCGGTCAGGCCTGGACCCTCAGCGCCTACCTGGGCTTCATCCTCCGCCAGTACTGGGCGTTCCTGCTCATCCCCTGGCTGCTCTTCGTGGCCGTGCTCGACCTGATGCGGACGCTGGTGACGCCGGCAGTGCCGGCGGCCTGGAAGGCGCAGACCGACTGGGCCGTGGTGGTGGGGCTGCTGGTGTTGCTCTACTGCTTCTGGCCTATGGCCCTGCGCTGGCTCTGGCCCACCCGGCCGCTCCCGGAGGGGCCCGTGCGCTCGCGCCTGGAGGAGATCTGCCGACGGGCCGGCGTGGGCTACCGCGACATACTCGTCTGGCGGAGCCCGCCCGGCGGCGTGGCCAACGCCGCCGTGGCCGGGCTGGCCGGGCCCCTGCGCTACATCCTCGTTACCGACACCCTCCTGGAGCTGCTGGAACCGAAGGAGCTGGAAGCGGTGCTGGCGCACGAACTGGGTCACGTGCTCAAGCGGCACATTCCTCACTACGTGCTCTTTGCCTTGGTTTTCGTGTGCCTGGCCGTCCTGGCCGACGTCCTGCTGGCAGGTGATATCCCCGACCCCTACCTGACAGCGAGCGCCGAGGGTTCCCTGCTCGACTTGCTGACGGCCGCCGTGGTGGTGGGACTCTACTGGGGGCTCCTCTTCGGCTGGCTCTCGCGCCGCTTCGAGCGCGAGGCCGACCTCCTGGCCGCCGACGCGGTGGGCGACCCGGAGCTCTTCGCCCGGGCTCTGGAGAGAATCGCCCTGATCAACGGCCGACCGACCCAGCGACCCGGTTGGCGTCACTTCTCGGTGGCCGAGCGGGCACGCTTCCTCCGGGAGAGCGCCCGGGACCCGGAGCCGCGCAGTCGGGCCCTGGTCCAAGTGAGGCTCATCCGCCGGGCCCTTCTCCTGGGAACGGTGATGGCCCTGGCCCTGCTGGCGCTGGTGATCTGGACGCACTGAGCCAAGGGGGTGGGAGAGAGCGCCTCCCTCGCCGAGCTGGTCCGCTCATTGCTGCCATGGCCGGCGGTAGCTGCGGGCCTGGCGGATCTTCTGCTCCAAGCCTGGTCGGGCCGCCAGCACGGCGGCAGAGGCGTCCCCCCAGCGCCGGAGGAAAGCGGTGTAGAACTCCGGGAAGTCTTGGTTGGCCCGCTCGGCCCGGCTCCCTCGCCAGCGGTAGACGTCCACCCAGCCGTCCTCGCCCGAGATGAAGAGCATCTCCCGGGACCCGTCCCCGTCCAGGTCACTCACCAGGCAGCCCGCCCACGGGGTCGAGCAGCGCACGTCGGCCATCAACACGGGCGCGTAACTCCGCCCGATCTTGGTGAGCACGGCGACCGCCAGCCTGTTGGGGTCCCGGAAGCCCACCACCAGCGCCTCCCGACGTCCGTCAGCGTCCAGGTCTCGGACCGCCAGCTTGTAGAAGTGATCGAAGCGGGTAGCAAAGACGTAGGGGTCAGTGCTGTCGGCGCTGAAGATGCGGAGGACGGCCCCGCGGATGAGGAACTGATCGAGGAACTCGTCGCTCTGCACGGCATCCACCACCAGACGCTCCCGCTGTCCGTCACCGTCCAGGTCCTCGGAGCCGTCCACGAGTACGTCTCGGTTCGGGGGAACGTAGGGCCGCAGGACTTCGTCCACCGGCAGGGCCGGCAGCCTCTCCGGTGAGCCGATGTTAGCGATGAGGGCCGCGTAATCGGAGGGCGGGGCCTGCCCCAGCGCGTGGGTGAGGTCGATGAGGTCACCGGCCCGCTCCCGCCGGGCCCGCAGCACGTCCAGACCGGTGGGACTGTCGGCCCCCAGTTCCCGGACGGTGGCGTCCCACTCCTGCTCGGCCTCCTCCCGGCGACCGATGCGGGCCAGGAAATCCCCCAGGTTGATGAGATCGTAGGTGGAGGTAGGGTCCAGACTGCGGGCTGCGCGGAACTGCTCCAGGGCCCGTTCGTTCTCACCCCGCCTGGCGTAGATACCCCCGAGGAAGACGTGGGCGGCCACCTGCTGGGAACGCTCCAGGGGTCGGAAGTGCTCCACCGCTTCGGAGAGCAGTCGGATGGCATCCTCCTCGTTGTGGTCCCGGCGGAAGGCCAGGATGGCCAGGGCCGCCAGACCGGGGCCCCGCTGGGCGTCGTGGCGGAGCACCTGCTGGAAATCCCTGCGGGCCTCCTCGTCGTTGCCGGCGGCCCGGAGCAAGTCCCCCCGGGCGTAGAGGACCCACGGGTTGCCCGGGGCCAACTCCAGGGCTGCGTTCAGGTGCCGCAGGCCGTCCTCGAACTTGCTCATCAGGCGCTGGGCCAACCCCATGGCGTACTCCTGGGTGGCCCTCGGTGGCCGGGATTCCGCCCGGCTCCAGAGCTGGTGCACCAGAGTGCGCACCTCACCCAGGGCCTGGTAGGAACGCACCAGCCCCTCGACCGCTTCGAAACTGTCGTCGTCGGCCGCCCAGGCCTGGGCGAAGAGATCAGTGGCCGTGAGGTAGTTCCCGGCCAGATACGCCTCCCGGGCGCTGGCCAGCAGGGCCGCCGACTCGGCAACCAAGGCGGGTCCATCCCCTACGGCCGGGGCCGTCGGAGTCGGAGCGCAGCCCGTCCACACCACCAGCACCACGGCCAGGAGACACAGATGCTTGGAAGCCATCCCTCTTCTCCGCGGTCCTCAACCGGCGACGGCCGCCGTCAACCCCGTCGGTCCATCGGCTGGACGCCAGTCCCCGACACCCCTACAATCATATCCAACTGCAGCGACCGGTCCAAGGGGGAAACAGACTGCCGGCAATGAGCCAATCGTCACCGACACGGCCGTACGTCACTCGAGGCGGGGAGAAACTGGCCTTCGCGCTGGACGCCTTCCTCGTCGACCCCCG
>CAZIBA010000262.1:0-4556 GCA_964536795.1 uncultured Planctomycetota bacterium
GTGGAGGTGGTGGACATGGCCCGCGAGGCCGTGGAACAGAAGCGGCTGGCCACCCTCAGTCGTCGGCTGGGGCTCCTCATGCGCGAGAGCCTGGACCGGGGAGAGCAGGTCATCCTCTTCCTCAACCGTCGCGGCTTCGCCACCTACGTCTTCTGTCCCCGCTGTGGGTTCGTGCTCAAGTGCCCCGAGTGTGACATCACCCTCACCTACCACCGCGCCCCCGCTGGCCCCGGCCGGCCGACCTCACCCGCCCGACTCGCACAACCCCTTCTCGAAGTCGGCGAAGAGCCGGCCCACCCCGGCCTTGCCCGCTGTCATTACTGCGGCTACGAGACCCTTCCCCCGGAGAACTGTCCCAAGTGCTTCTTCCCCGGCATCCGCTATACCGGCCTGGGCACCGAGCGCATCGAGCAGGCCGTCGCCCGCCGATTCCCCGAGGTGACCGTAGCCCGGATGGACAGCGACACCATGACCCGTCGGGGGGCCTACGAGCGGGTGCTGGGGGCCTTTCGCCGAGGGGAGATCGGCATCCTGGTGGGGACCCAGATGCTGGCCAAGGGGCTCGATTTCCCCAACGTCACCCTGGTCGGGGTCGTCAACGCCGACGTGTCGCTCCACATCCCCGACTTCCGCTCGGCCGAACGCACCTTCCAACTCCTGGCCCAGGTCGCCGGGCGCACCGGCCGCGGCCCCAAGGGCGGTCGGGTGGTGGTACAAACCTACCGACCCTACCACTACGCCGTCCAGGCCGCCCGCCGGCACGACTACGTCTCCTTCGCCGCTCAGGAACTCAACTACCGACGCCAGCTTCGCTACCCCCCCTTCAGCCGACTGGCCCGGGTGCTCGTGGAAGGGACCAAGGAGGAGGCCGTCGTGGCCAAGGCCCGCGAGCTGGGCGAGCGTCTCCGGCCCCGGGCCGAAGGGCTGGGGGCGGAGCTCCTGGGTCCCGTGCCCGCCCCGCTGGCTCAGCTCCGAGGTCGCTTCCGCTGGCACCTGTTGCTCAAGGCCCCCCGTTCCGATACCATACACCTGGTGCTGGAACCGGAGCGCTCGGAGGTGGGACACAAGCGGGTGGCCGTCACCATCGACGTGGACCCTCTGGCCCTGCTCTGACCCGCCTCCAATGCTGCTCTGCGAAGTCCGTTCCATGCGGACCCGTAGGGACGGAGGAAGCACGAGCTGACAGCCAAGACCCTGACACAGCCAACGCACACAGGAGGCCCGTCACCATGAACCGCCCCTCCCCATCGACGACCGAGCGCTCAGCGCCTGCCCAAAGCATCCGGGGCCGACTGCACCAGGTCGTGGCAGCCCTGGAACTGGTCATCCTCGGGTTCGCTCTTCTCATCGCCCTCTGTGGCGGCGTCATCTACCGCTACTTCGAGCTGGAACTGACGCTCTCCACCCCGCTGGTCTGCCTGCTGGTCCTGCTGGGCCTCTGGCTGATCCGGGCCCTGGTGCTGATCGAGGGGCAACGGGCACGCCGACGCCAGCTCCGTGTCGTGCTGGTGGTCCTCCTGGGCGTGGTCGTCCTGCACGCTGCTGACACCATCTACCTCCACGCCCGCGCCCGCCAACCCGAGGTGGACTGGACCGGGCCTGGCGGCCACGCCGACTTCCGGCCCGCCGGCCGGGAGCTCTGCTACCCCGGAGACAACCTCATCGTCGTCAGCATCGACACCCTCCGGGCCGACCACCTGGGCTGTTACGGCTACCGGGAAGACACCTCACCCAACATCGACCGGTTCGCCGACCAGGCCTTGCGCCTGGCCCGGGCCCACGCCGCTGTCTCCCTCACCCTTCCCAGCCACGCCACCATGTTCACCTCGCTCTACCCGGGCACTCACGGCGCCGAGGCCGAAGCGGCCATCCCCCTGGCCCCCGAGGTGACCACGTTGGCCGAGGTGCTGCGCGACGCCGGCTACCGCACCGCCGCCATCGTCGACGACGGCCAGCTCGAACCGGTGTACCAGATAGACCAGGGCTTCCAGACTTACGACGTCGTCTCTGTGGAAGGCTTTCGCACCATCCTGCCCCTCGCCTTCAGTAGGCTGGAAGAGCTCAAGGAGGAGAAGTTCTTTCTCTTTCTCCACACCTACGACGTCCACACCCCCTACCGACCGACAGAGGCCGAGACCGAGCTCTTCTTCCCCGACTACAAAGGGGGCCTGAGCCTGCCCATCACCGATGTCTACAGCAAGGGCCTGCACGCCTACATACCCGCCGGCCCGAACGACGTCCGCTTCGTCGAAGCCGCCTACGACGGCGCCATCCGCTGGACCGACGGCCAGATCGGCCTCCTCATTCGGCGACTCGAGGAGCTGGACCTGGACCGAAAAACCATCGTCGTCATTACCTCGGACCACGGAGAGGGCTTCGGCGAGCACCTCTGGGTGGCCCGTCACGGCTACCACCTCTGGGAGCACCTGCTCCACGTCCCCCTGCTGGTGCGCTTTCCCGACCGGGCCCTGGCCGGCTCCGTCTTCGACTACCAGGTGGGGCTGGTGGACCTGATGCCCACGCTGCTGGAGCTCCTCATGCTCCCCTACGACGGGCCCCTGCAGGGAGCCAGCCTGCTCCCCACGCTCGAGGGCGCCGAGACCCCGACCGACCGGCCCCTGCTGGCCGAGAACGTCCGCTTCACCGACCGCCACCGCGACCAGCGCGCCTACCAACTGGGCCGCTACAAGTTCGTCCAGGAGTACGCTACCTGGCTGGACCGGCTGTCGGCCCTGGTGGGACGAAGCAGGGCCTTCTATGGCCTCCGCGGCCGGGGCCTCTACGACATCTCTACCGACTACGACGAGACCCGCAACCTGCTCACTTCAGCCCACCGCTCCGACTACGCCGTCCCCGTGGCCCAGTGGCTGGAGCGCGAGATGTACCAACTCCTCCGCTCGGGAAAGCGCACCAGGAAACAGGTCCAGTTCGCCGAGCCCGCCCCTCTCGAACTTCCCCCTGAAGAGCTCGAGCGACTCCGCGGTCTGGGCTACATCCAGCCCAGCGCGCGAAAGGGACGCTGAGAAACACGCGCCCGGCAAGGCCCGGGCGAGCAGTCTTCTGAGGAGGAAGTCTGTGATGGACGGAGACATCACGCTGGCCAGCCTGAACGAGAAACAGCTGGCGAAGCTGAAGGCGCTCGAGCAGGAACTGGGGAGCTACGTGCTGGCTTTCGAGCAGCCCCTGGCCCCGGCCACGCTCACCGCCGAGCAGGTCCAGAAGCTCCAGGAAGCCGAGGTCGAACTGGGCCTCTGCCTGGTCGCCTACCGTAAGCGCTGAGGCCCCCTCTCCCTCGGTCACCCGACGGACGTTGACCGAGAGAATGCCGGCGCCCCGGCTTGCCGGGACGCAGGTTTGGAGGTACAATACCCCTGGAGAGGACGGGGGGAGCAATGAAGACCACCCACTTCACCTGCGACGCAGTCTGTAGCCGCCAGGCGCCGACTGACTCTAATCGCCACACCCGCTACTTCCAGTACGATGCCCTGAACCGCCTGTCAGCCGAGACCGATCCGCTCGGTCGGGCCAGCTACTACAGCTACGATACAGTCGGTAACCGGACCTCGGTCCAGCATCCCACGGGCAGCACCACCTCCTTCACCTACGACGGGCTTGGTTGAGCGCAGGTGGTCACGGAGTTGGGCTTTCCCGATTCTTCTGGCGCGGGGGCGGGCTTCCCGGTGTAATCGGTGAGCTCAGTGCATGGGTCCAAGGTGGGGGCTTCTCGTCCCCAGGCAGGAAAGGGGGTAGGTGATGAGGCGAGGTGCGTGGTGGATCGTTGGCATCGTGGTGCTGGCTGGGTTTTCGCTGGGGGCGGGTGAACTCCGCACGCTCCCTCCAGCCCCCGAGGGCGGGGCGTGGGTGAGGGTGTCCGTGGTAGCGCTGCAGTTTGCGTGCGATGCCGAGGAGGGCGCGGCCCTCTGCACCGATCTCGCCCTGAAACCCCCGGCCACGCTGGAAGCGGCCAGGAAGGCGCTCAAAGAGGCCGAGGTGTCGCTGCTGGCGAGTGGCTCAGTGACTGCGGACGAGGTCGTGGGTGGCGAGCTTCACCTCGTCCAGAGCCTACCCGTTCCGACGAAGTGGACCGGACGGGAGGACGACATGAACATGACCGTGGTGCTCCGCGAGGTCGGCCTCAGAGGAGCGGTGCGGGCGCGGGTCCACTCGGCTGACGCCGAGCACGCGGTCAAGATAGGTCTCAGCTACTCCTTCAGCGTGACCCCGCAGTGTCCGGGGCTGCCTGAAGAGGACCGCACCATCGAATTCAGCATCACGGGCTTCGGAGTGGTGCGAGGCGTCCCTTCCGAACAAGGCTCCCTGTGCCTGGTGGGAAGCAGGCGGGTGCGGGTGAACCCGTACGAGGATGACGAGGACCCCGAGTACCGCCTGGTGGGCGTGGTCATCCTTCTAACGCCCACCGAGCTCGGCCAGTTCGCCGCCAAGGTTGGTTGAGTAGTCGGCGGCCGGGGGTGTGATGCAGGACTCTCGGAGTCGGTGTGCGGGGTTCGACAAAGTCAATCCGCCTTCGCGTGAGGGACGAAGCCGCTTCGGCGGAG
>CAZIBA010000263.1:0-4549 GCA_964536795.1 uncultured Planctomycetota bacterium
CGATGTCGCGAGCTTCGCCGGCAGGCCACCGACGCCGAGAGGTTTTTCTGGCGTCTTCTCCGTGACCGGCAGCTCGGTGGGGCGAGATTCCGGCGGCAGCATCCGGTCGGCGGATGCATCCTTGACTTCTACTGCCATGAGGCCAGACTCGCCATCGAAGTGGACGGAAGTCAGCACGGCGAAGGGTGGCAGGCGGGTCACGACACCTTGCGAAGCCGGGTCCTCTCGGCAGAGGGCATTCGCGTGCTTCGATTCTGGAACCACGACGTTCTCCGGAATACAGAGGCGGTCTTGCAGGTAGTCTGGGATGCCCTCCCTCACCCCAAGCCTCTCCCAAGGGGAGAGGGAGAAAGCTGACTGTCTGAGTGCGCCGGTGGTTACGGTCGCCTTGTCTCAGCGGGAGAGGGAGAAACACAAGGCTCTACCAGAGCGAGAGGCCCAAGAGTGGCTCGCTCTGGTCGGCGAGCGGGGAAGGGCGCGGGGTGTCCGCCGGAGACAGCGAATCCAGGTGAGTTCCCCCCTCCTTTGGCCCCACCACTCGCATGAGGAGAGGGGAAGCATGAAGGTCGTCTGCTTGGGTGCGGTGGCGGCGACGCTGCTGCTCTGTGGTCAGGTGTGGTGTGAGGAGGCGCGCATGCAGGTCCTTGGCGACGTCTCCCTTCCCAACCTGCTTCAGAACGGCGACCTGGAGCAGGCAGAGTCGGGGAAGTTCCCGCACTGGTCTCCGTGGACGGACGGGTATGAGGTGTCGGCCGGTCGGGGCCGCGGGGGCTCGACGGGGGCCGGGTGCCGAGCCGTCGAGCCCGGGCAGTTCGGCCTGATGCAAACGCTCCAACTCGATCAGAGCTCTCCTGCGCCCGTGGTGGTGCGCGGGTGGAGCAAGGCCGAGGCCGTGAGCGGACGGCCCGACGCCCACTATTCCCTCTACCTGGACGTCTACTTTCGGGAAGGCGAGCCCCTCTACGGTCAGCACTCCCCTTTCGACACGGGCACCCACGACTGGCAGCAGCGCACGGTGCTGGTCTTTCCCAGGAAGCCGATTCAGAGCATCAACGTCTACGCCCTCTTTCGAAGCCACGCCGGCCGAGTCTGGTTCGACGATTTCCAGGCCCACCAGTGGGAACCCGCCACAGCCTTCGGCGACGGCGGGTGGACCGGCCGGGGCGTGGCCTCCTTTGACGGGCTGCCCCTGGCCATCGCGCCGGCTCCCGAGCCGGTCCGGGAGGGAAGCATGTACGCAAGTGAGGACGGGCTGACCCTGGGCTACGACTGGGAGGATGGCCGCGTTTCCGCACTCCGCCTCGGGGGTGTGGACCTGCGCGCCGCCCAGGTCCCCTCGGGCTTCCTCGTCCGCGACGTGGCCGCCGACTCCGGCTTTCACGGCTTCCACAAGGGAACCTGTTCGGACCTCAAGCTCAAGCTGACGGCCGAGTTCGCCGGTGGCCGGGCGCACATCCGTGTCTCCGGGACGCTCTTGGACACTTCGGGTGAGGACCGCGCCGTCACCCTCCTCTTCGCCCTTCCGGTGGACGCACTCGGGTGGGTCTGGCACGACGACCTCCGCCGACAGCGGGCGATCGAACCCGGCCTCGAGTACCTGAACGCCGTCAACGTCCGGACCGGAGCAACGGGCCTGATGTCGCTCTACCCCTGGGCGGCCATCTCCAACCACACCTCGGGACTGGCCGTCGGCCTGGACATGTCTTCCCCCGCGCAGTACCGCATCGGCTACAACGCGGGCACCAGGCAGTTCTTCATCGCCTACGACTTCGGCCTCGCCCCCGAGACCCGGAACTTCCCCCACAGCGCCCCCTTCGCCTTCGTCATCTACCGCATCGACCCCGAGTGGGGCTTCCGGTCGGCGGCCAGGAAGTTCTACTCCATTTTCCCCGACCACTTCCTCTGCCGATCGAAAGACCAGGGCATCTGGATGCCCTTCACCGACGTGAGCACGGTGCAGGGCTGGCAGGACTTCGGCTTCAAGTACCACGAGGGGAACAACAACGTCCCCTTCGACGACGAAGCTGGCATCCTCAGCTTCCGCTACACCGAACCCTCCACCTGGTGGATGCGCATGCCCGACACTGTCCCGCGAACAGAAGAAGGGGTGATGAAGCATCTGCAGGCCTCCCGCAGCTCCGGTGACCGGTCCCTGCGAGGACGGGCGCAGGCCCTGGAGCTTTCGGGCTCCCGTGACCGTCAGGGCCGCCTCCAGTATCTGGTCCGCAACACCCCCTGGTGTGACGGCGCCGTCTTCAGCCTCAACCCCAGCCCCTTTATCCCCGGCGACTCGGAAGCCCGCCTCTACTGGAACGACGAGGTCAAGCAGCGCCTCTACGGCAAGGGCGCCAAAGGCGTGCAGGACGGCGAATACCTCGATTCACTCGAGGCCTACGTCACCGCCACCGAGAACTTCAACCGACGGCATTTCCACTACGTCACCGTACCCCTCACCTTCTCCTCGGGGTCGAAGCAGCCCGTCATCCACAAGATCTTCTCCATCTACGAGTTCACCCGCTGGCTCTCGGAAGACCTGCACCGGATGGGCAAGCTCCTCTTCGCCAACTCCGTGCCCCACCGCTTCTCCTTCCTCTGCGCCTGGCTGGACGTTATGGGCACGGAGACCAACTGGGTCCGTGACGGCCAATGGCGCCCCAGCACCGATGCGGACCTCAGCTTCAAGCGGACCATGTGCTACCAGAAGCCCTACCTGCTGTTGATGAACACCCGCTTCGACCCTTTCACCCCCGACCTGGTCGAAAAGTACTTCCAGCGCAGCCTCTTCTACGGCATCTTCCCCAGCATGTTCAGCCACAACGCCTCCGAGGACCAGTATTGGAGGAACCCCACCTGGTACAACCGCGACCGACACCTCTTCAAACGCTACATCCCCATCGTCAAGCGCGTCGCCGAGGCCGGGTGGGAGCCCCTCACCCATGCCCGCTCGAGCAACGCCAAAGTGTACGTCGAACGGTTCGGCCCCGACCGAGCGGGCAACGTCTACCTGACGGTCCTCAACGACTCGGCCGAAACTGAGAAGGCGACGATCACCGTCCAACTGGAGCCCCTCGGCCTCAAGGAGGTAGGCGACGTCCGCGAGTTGGTCGCCGACGAGGACCCCGCCTTCGAGCAGTCGGCGGGCACGATCACCTTCGACGTGGAGCTTGCTCCTGACCAGGTGAGGGTGTTTCTTACTGGTGCTGGGTCAACGGAGTGACGGTCAAGAGGGAGACGGGCACTGAAGCCCGGCTCCCGGTCATCGAGAGCAGAAGGAGGTCAGTACAAGTGTGCTAAGGCCGGTTCCGCCTTCGCCTTTCGGGCTATGGCGGACAGGCTTGCCCGGCCGTGTGCAGTGATGGGTCCTCAGGACCCATCGTTTCCATTCCAGGTCAGGAAAGGCGAAAGGAGAAGCCTCATGAGGTCACGGATTTGGCGGGTAAGACCCAAAGAGTCGACGGAGTTCCTGCTCAACCCGCACAAGGGCTGCGCGACCTTCCAGCACTTCAACGGCGACCCCCTTTTCGAAGGGACGCGCTGGTCGGAGTCGGGGCCGACGGAGTTCCCCCCGCGCCAGTACGAGGGCGTCACGCCCGGGTATCTCCCCACCACCGTCGCCTACTGCCGATGGTTCTGGGACCTCTTCCAGCCCCAGCCCAACCGCTTCGACTGGACCGTGGTGGAGAAGTCCCTGGAGACCGCCCACCAGCGCGGGCAGACCCTCCAGGTCCGCCTGATGCCCCACGGCTCCAAGAGGCAGCCCCAGCTCCCCCAGTGGTACCAGGACACCTACGAGACGACGACGGGGCAGAAGCTCAGCGGCGGCTTCATCGCCCCCATCTACAGCAGCCCTGAATACGTCGAGCAGTGGGGCAACGTGGTCCGCGAGTTCGGTCGCCTCTTCGACGGCCACCCGGACCTGGAGTCGGTGGACGTGTCCTACATCGGCCCCTGGGGTGAGGGCGCGGGCGACTGCTCCGAGGAGGCCATCGATACGATAACGTCCATCTACGCTGAGGCACACACCAAGACGCCTCTGGTCTGCATGATCTCGGGCTACAAGATGAAGGCGGGCATCCGCGCCGGGGCGGGTTGGCGCTGCGACTGCCTGGGTGACCTGGGCATGTTTGGCGGGCCCGACGTCCCCGACGAGGAGCGTTGGATCCACCACTACGACTGCTACCCCCGGGAGGTCTGCCTGAACGACGCCCAGGACGCCTGGAGGCACGCGCCCGTGGTCTTCGAGAGCTGTGGCGTCCCCATGACCTGGTACAAGAGGGGCTTCGACCTGGACTTCATCGTCCAGCAGGCCCTCAAGTTCCACGGCTCGGTGCTTATGCCCAAGTCGGCGGCTATGCCCGAGGAGTGGATGGACGAGCTGGCCCGGTTCTGTAACGACCTGGGCTACCGCTTCGTCCTCCGCCAGTTCATGTATCAGAAACGGGTCGAGCGGGGTGAGCCGTGCCCCTACGAGTGCTGGATCGAGAACGTCGGCGTCGCTCCCATCTACCGCCGGTATCCGCTGGCCCTCAAGCTCACGCAAGGCGCCCTG
>CAZIBA010000264.1:0-4534 GCA_964536795.1 uncultured Planctomycetota bacterium
GTCGCGGAGGGTGAGGCCCTTCGTCTCCGTGGTGAGGACGCCGTCAACCCAGAGCCGGGCCTCGCCGTCCTTCACGCCCGGGCCGCTGTTCATCTTGCCCATGTACTCAAAGCAGTACCAGCGTCCGCCCTGGAGGACCGGTGCCGGCTTCGCGTTGAAGGGGAGGACGTAGTAGTTGTCCCAGCCGACGTGGCTGACGACTTCCTTGTCCGCCATCCACCTCGCCCCCAGCCAATTGGTCCCGAAATCGAGCCCCGGTCCCTGATAACTCGCCTTGAGCACGAGGAGGGGCTGCTTGGAGAAGACCACGTCCTCGAGCGTCTTCTTCCTGGCCCAGTGCTGGTCCACGCCCGAGATGTCCAGGTAGAGGCTGAGGTCGGTGGAGGCGGGATTCTGGTACTTGCCGGCGAAGATGATGGTGTCGTGGGTGCCCAGGGGCGCCCAGACCCAGTCGGAGGCGAACTTGCGGTAGAAGCGCACGTACACCGTATCATGACCCGGGAACTTCCGGTGCATCCACTGCGGGCTGACGACACCGGCCTGGTGGATGAGTTCCAGGCAGTACCTGCCCACGCCCGGGTCGGTGGCGCTTCGGTGCATGAGGTCGGGGTAGCCCTTGAGGTCGTAGAAGCCGCCAGGCTGGTCGTAGCCCGCGGTGGGGAGCTGTGCCTCCTCGAAGCCGTCGGCGAAGATGACGGCCGAGTCCTTCTCAATCCCTTCGTCGTCGGGGTACTTCGCTGCCAAGCCTGGCCCTTGGGGTAGCTCGCGGACCTCGGGTCCGGTGCCCTCCTGGGCGAAGCCCATTCCGACAAGGAGAACCACCAGGAACACGACAACCAGCATCTGCGCCAACATCATTCTCATTCCCTTCCCTCCCTCGACACAAGGGGCTTAAGCCCCTTGCCTGCGCGCGCTCCTATTGTCGTCGGTCAGGTCCCTCGGCTTCAAGGGGGATCAGGGGACCAATGTACTCGGTGGCGATGACCACGTCATCAAACCATTGCCGACGGGGGGCCTGGCTGCCCTCCCAGGCCCGGCCGGCCTTGTTCATGTAGTGGTGCAGGTGCACTGCGTTCAGCGTGAGGTCGTTCGTGGTACGCCAGGAGAACCCGGTGCCGTGGTAGCGGAGCTTGCCGTCGGTCCAGTAGGCGCATTCGCCGTCCCGGGCCTCGGGTGTGCTGTTGGCCTTGAACATCAGTTCGCAGCAGATCCACCCATCCCGAACGACGGGCGTGGGGGGCGTACTCTGGAAGACGTTTCCCCAGCGTCCTTTCATTTCGTGCCAGTAGACGTAGAAGCACCAGAAGCCCGGAGGCGATGTCCAGTCCCCCGGCTCCGGTTCGAGCATGCCGCCGAACCGTTCGTCGCCCTTGGGTACAATCCCTGCCTTGCCCATAGGCCAGGGGACGGTCTCAGTGGTAGCCGTCAGTGACAGGCCGGTATGGCTCTCGTAGGGGTAGTCTTTGTCGAACTTGATGTAGAACCGACCGTACAGTTGGTCGTAGCCTGGTTGAAGCCGGGCGAACAGGTTGCCGCTCTCCCGGCTGGCCTCGGTGACGGCGATCTCGAGGGCGTGCCTGCCTGAGTGGACGTGAGCTGCGTCCGAGACGATGGTCAACGTCTTGTCCTCGCCTTTGGCCCCGGCGATGTTCGTCCACCGCGCTCCCGTCGTCGTTCTTGAGGACCGTGCTTCAGCCAGCGCCTCCAGGCTTCCGCCCTCGAAGTTCTCGTGGATGATGACCGACGGATCTGTCTCCATGCCCGCGTCGTCTGGATACTTGGCCGCCAAGCCCAGGCCCTCAGGGAGCTCAGCAGGCTTTGGTGCGCTTCCAGCCTCCGCGAAGGCGGCGCCGACAGCAAGCGCAAGGAGCAGGAGGGCGAGTAACGGTCTGCCGAGCATGACTTTCGTTCCTTTCCTCGGTGAGGACTGTACCCGTGCCCACCTGCTACTGAGTCGTGCCGGACTCTCTTGGTTCGGGCGGGGCCTGGGGTCCGATGTACTGCGTGGCGACGACCAAGTCGTCGTAGAAGCACCGATTGAGGCCGCTCTTGTTCTCGTGAAGGTAGAGCTCCAGGATGACCTTGTTGATCTTGAGCTCGGGGACGTCGCGGAGGCGGAGGTCCGTCCAGTGGCCTACCCGCACCCCGTCGACCCAGAGCGTCTGCTCCCCGTCACGCTCATCCGGTGTGTTGGCCTTCTGCATCACCTCCACACAGTACCAGCGCCCCGGGACCATCTTGAAGTCCGTGCGGAAGCCTTCGCCGTACCGTCCTTTCTGCTCCGGGTGGTAGACGTAGAGCGTCAGGCCCTGGTGCGGCCGGTCCACGATGCAGCTGAACTTGTTGGTGCCGTCGGCCCGCCGACCGGCGTCGCCCGGGACCGACACCCCCGGCGCCTGCGCCGACATCCCCCAGCCGTGCATCCTGGTGACGGTCCACTCCTCGGCCAGCTTCCAGTAGACGCGCGCGTGGACCTTGTCCAGCCCGGGCTTAAGCCAGTGGTAGATGTGTCCGCCGGTGTCGTCCACGGGCACGGCCCACTCCAGGGACTGCCGGCCACTGTGAACGCTGGGCGGGTCACCGGTGATGTGGGCCCGGTCACGTTTGTGGCCGCCCGTCCAGGCGTCGAGTTTCCCCGACTCGAAGTTCTCGACGAAGACGACGGCCGGGTCCGACTCAATACCGACGTCACCCGGGTGCCGGGCCGCGAGCCCCGCCGGCGCCGTGCCCTCGGCCCGACAAATGGAGACGAGGAGGGAAACGGCCGCCAACGTGACCAGCAGGTACGTCGGTGTGCTCATGGCACAGCTCTCCTCCCAACGGTTCACGGCCGACCAGCCGGAGCGTCCTTGCCGATGCGGGGCCCGATGTACTCAGTCGCCAGGATGACGTCGTCGTACCACATCCGGCTGACGGGTGCGACGCCCTCGCCGGGCGAGACGTAGAGCCCCATCGAGAAGCAGTTAATCTTGACATCGTCCCGGGTCCGCCAGTTGTACCCCTCGAAGGGCTGGCCTTCAGGGTCATTGAGAAAACGGTCGCGCAGCCAGCGCCCCTTGGGAACTCCTGGGCCGAAGCGGGCGATGAGCTTGCCGTCGGTCCAGGCCGCCTGCTCGCCGTCGTATAGGCCGGGGGTGTTCGACTTGAGCATGACCTCCATGCAGAGCCAACGGCCCTTTTCGACGGGCTGGGGTGCCAACGGCGAGAAGTTGTTGCCCCAGGTCGTCTCGCCTTTGCCCTCGGGTGTCTCGTGACTGTGCATCTCGGGCCAGTAGGTGTAGAAGTGCCATACCCCCGGGGGCGGGACATCCTTGGAGCGCACCGGCTCCAGCGTGGTCCAGAAAGCGTCGATGGGTCGTTTCCCCGCCCCTCCGGCCTTGGTCCAGCCCCACTTGTCGTCGACGCGCTGGGCGATGGGAGTGGCGAAGACGTGACTGGTCTTGCCGAGGTCAGGGGCGAACTTCACGTACCAGCGGACGAAGACCGTGTCGTGACCGGGCATGAACCACGTCTTGGCCGTCGCATCACCCAGCTTCTGGTCACACACGAACTCGCAGGCGTACCGGCCGCTGTGCACGGCGGCGGGCTCTTGGGTGAAGATGATATGGTCTCCACCCCGGACGTCCTGCCAACGAGTCGTGTCGAGCTTGCCCGACTCGAAGTCTTCGAGCAGGATGACGGATGCATCCTTCCCAAGGCCGGCGTCCTCCGGGTACCTGGCGGCGAGGCCGTGGCCTTCGGGAAGAGGGGAGGGGGCCGCGCTCTCGGCCCACACCGAAAGGGCAAGCACACCAACGAGCATCACCGCCAGCAAGAGTTGACTCATCTGGGCAGTCCTTCCTGGGCGAGGTTGGGCGTCACTCACGCCAGGCCCTCGGCGATCTTCTGCAGCCGGTCCCGGGAGGCCCGGCCTATCCAGGTGGTGCCGAACCGTTCGGCCAGCCTCTCAAAGCGGGCCTTCGCATCCTCGGCTTCACCCTCGCCGAGCAAGCGGTCGGCCTCATAGAAGTCGTCAGCCCCCGTGGTGAAGACCTCGGCGGACAGGGCTGCGGCCTCTTCCCCCGTGGGTACGTGGATGTCCTTTGTTTTCTCCAGGATGGGTGGGTTCTCGTCCAGGAGGATGCCGTAGGCGCTGGGGACGCGCTCGCGGAAGAGGCGTGCCCGGAAATCGGGCGTTGTGCCTCCGTGGGCGTCGCCGGCCTCCCGGCCGACCGTGGGATCGATGTCGGCGACGAGGATGCCCTGGGGGTCGCTCTTCCCATCGGCCAGTATCTCCCCCTTGGGGCCGATGACGAGGCTGGCGCCACCCCGGAAGGCCACCACAACGTAGATGAAGTTCTCGGCAGCCCGTGCCCTGAAGCAGGCCAGACTTACCTCCCCGCCGGCCAGCGACGCCCCCCCCATGGTCAGATGGAAGACGACGTCGGCCCCGGCCAGCGCGAGAGCCCGGGTGGTCTCGGGGAACACCATGTCGTAGCTGATGCACATACCGATGGTGCCGATGCCCGGGGCCTCGAAGACGGGGAACCCGTCG
>CAZIBA010000265.1:0-4497 GCA_964536795.1 uncultured Planctomycetota bacterium
CCTCCCGCTGGCCGAGCTCCGTCAGCTCGACGCGGGCAGTTGGTACGGAGAAGCCTTCACCGGTGAAGCGCTGCCCACGCTCCAGGAGGTGTGGGCAGCTGCGGGGGACAGCTCCCGGCTCACCGTCGAGCTCAAAGGCAAGGGGACGGGAGCTCCCGCTGGCCGCTGGGCCGGGGAGCTCGCCTCCCCGGTCCCCGCCTTTCTGTCGTTCGACCCCGAGAAGCTGCGGGCCCTGAGCTCGTCCTTTCCGGAGGCCGAGGCGAGACTGCTTACCGCAGAGCCCTTGGGCAAGCCGGAGGACGTGGCCAGGTTCATCTCCCTGGCCGGGGAGTTGGGATGTGTGGGGGTGTCGATCCTGGGCGTCGAGTGCACGCCAGCCGTGGTGGAGCAGGTCCACGAGGGCGGGCTTCAGCTCTGGGTGTGGACCATCAACGACCCGCCCGAGTGGGAGCGGCTCATCGACGCCGGCGTCGACGGTATCGCCACCGACGCTCCCCTCGAGCTTCACGATTTCCTCGTCGGCCGGGGCCTGCGTCCGATTCAGCCGTCGTAGCCGTGGGCCAATGTGGCCAAGTCGGCCCGGCGACTGACCCGTAGGGAAGGGAGGTGCACCAAAGGTCCGTACCTTGGCAGGCAAAAGGGGGAGACACGTCCTTGGCGGAACGAAGGAGTGAACGACTGATGGGTGAAGAAGAACGCAGTGCCGGGGTGTTGGTCTGGGTGAACGTCCTGCTCGTCTTCATTGGCTTCCTGAGCATCGTGGCCGGGGTAGCGCCCTTCTTCCCGGCTCTGATGCGGCAGGTGCCCACGGAGATCGCCAACGCCATAGAGGCGGAGGAGCTGGTCGAGAAGGTTGGTTTCCTGATGGGTGGTGGTCGGGCCTCTCACCACCTGGTCTACGGCCTCTTTGCCCTGGTCGCGGGCGTCGGGCTGTTCAGGAGACGGGGCTGGGCCTGGGGCATGGCCATCGTGGTCCTGGCGATCGTGGCGCTCACCACCATCCTGGACGTGTTCCTGGCCATGTTCGCGCAGGACGTGGCCCCCGTGGACACCCACAGCGTCGCCTGGTGGGTGCAGATCGTCGCCGGGCTGGGGGCCGTAGTCGCCTGGCCTACGCTGGTGGCCAACCGGAAGGTCTACAGCCAATGACCGCCACTCACGCTCGGATGCCCGACGCTGCGAAGCTGCTGGAGAGCCGGTCGTGAACGGTCGCCCACCGGTGGTCATCGCCCACCGTGGTGACCGAAGCCGCGCACCGGAAAACACCCTGGCCGCCCTGGGCCTCGCCCAGGAGGCCGGTCCCGACTTCGTCGAGGTGGACGTACACCTGTCGGCCGACGGCCACCTGATGGTCATCCACGACCGCACCCTGGACCGCACCACCACGGGTCGCGGCCTCGTCTCTGAGCACACCCTTGGTCAACTTCGTCGGCTGGACGCCGGTTCCTGGTACGGTGAGGCCTTCGCCGGCGAGCCCGTGCCTACACTGTCTGAGGCCCTGGAAGCGGTGGCGAGCCCGGCCAGGCTGCTGGTCGAGCTCAAAGGGGAAGGAACCGGATTTCCCGTGGCTCACTTGGCACGCGAACGGGGCGGGGGAAGCCCCGCCTTCATCTCCTTCCGGCCGAAGGAGCTCGGCGCCCTTATGGAGGAGCTGCCTCAGGCCGAGCTCAGGCTGCTGGCTCCCCAGAGCACCTTCCTCGGCCCGCTCCTTGCCGAACTGCTCCAGGGCGCCGAGGAGCTGGGGTGCCGAGGGTTGACCGTGTCAGGACGGGACTGCCCGGCCGAGGTGGTCGAGGAGGTCCACGCGCGCGGACTGGAGGTGTGGGTGGGTGCGGTGAACGACGAGGTGGAGTGGACGACCCTGATCGAGGCCGGCGTGGACGGCCTCATCTCGGACCGGCCGGGCGAGCTGGTCCGGTACCTGCGCCGACAAGGTCTACGCTGAGCGCCTCAGGCCCCTCACGAGGGCCACACCTCCCAGAGGAGCTTCCCAGCCACCATCAGGGCGGCGGCCAGCATAAGGTAGGAGAAGTACCGACGGATGTGGGGGCCGGAAGCCTTCTCAGTGAAGGCGGCCCCTACCTGGGCGCCCACAACGCCCCCCACGAGAACCCACAGGACCAGGACCGGATCCACGTTCCCCTTCACGGTGTGGGTGATGAGACCCATCGTCGCCGTTAGAATGACCTGGAAAAGGCTGGTGCCCACGGCCACCGCCGTCGGCACCCCAATCACGTACACTAACGCAGGCAGAACCAGGAACCCACCGCCGACACCCAGAAGCCCGGCCAGAAAACCAACCAGCACCCCAGCGACCAGCGGTACCAGAACCGGGAGAGAGTCTATCCCCGACCTGGGGAGGACGATCAGCGGCCGAAGCTCCAACCGCTGCACCCACTGGACAAGGGCCCAATGTCGGCCGTCTTCTGTGCTCACCCCACCCATGGTGTCCCGCGTCTCCCACCACATCCACACCGCCACCCCCGCCAAGAGCGGTACGTAGGCCAACGAAACCACCAGGTCGGCCAGGGCCACGCGGCCGCCCAGCACCGACACCTCACCCGCGGCCTGCAGCGCTTCCAGGAGCCTGGCCCCCGGTTCCACACCCAGGACCGCGCCAACGGCCATCAGCGCACCCAGCCGGTAGTCCACGTTGCCCAGACCCCGGTGACGGATCACCCCGGAGACGGCCGTCCCCGTCATCTGGGCCAGGCTGCTTCCGACGGCGATGGGGTAGGGAATGCCGAAGACCACGTTGAGCATGGGGGTGAGCATGAACCCTCCCCCCACTCCGAAGAAGCCGCTCAAGCCCCCGATGAGGAGCCCCAGCACGAGCAGGCCCAGGGCACTCACCGTCACATCGGCGACCGGCAGGTCCACAAGCATCCTCGACCTCTCTCCACGCGGCGACTCACTTGACGGGGAGGTCCACACCACCAGACGAAGAAGAAACAGGATACTCGGTGATGCTTCCCTTGGCAACACCCGTCCGGGCCTCACCGCCGGTGACCCCTTGCCTCACCCACGGCTGGGGATTAGAGTGTTGGGTGCTTGCTTCGAGTGACCAACTCGAGCGCCTCCTTGTTCTTGCTGTCCTGAAGGGAGAGAGAAACGATGGCCGCGATGGAGTGCCGAATGGTGGAAGTGAGGATCAACGAGTCCAGCGCGGTGGTGGCCCTCATCACCGGGGACGACGGGATGGTCTACGGCGGGGTCACCGGCCAGGACCGGTTGGCCTTCCGCTACGACCCGGAGACGCAGGCCCTCGAGGAACTGGACGTCGTGGTCCCCGGACACCACAAGGTCCACCACAGCATCGGCAAGGGACCCGACGGCAGAATCTACCTGGGCACAGGCCACCGCTACAGCGACGCCATGCCCAGCTACGTCTACCTCGACTACGAAGGCGGTCGGCTCATCGAGTACGACCCCGCCTCCGACTGCGCCACCGACCTGGGCGTGCGCATCGCCAACGAAGGAACCTTCTGCATGGCCGTGGACGCTGAGCGCGGACGGGTCTACGGCGTCACCTATCCCTCCAACCGCTTCTGGACCTACGACGTCGAGAGCGGCCGGGGCACCGACAAGGGCCACATCGGCCCTCACCAGAGCCACAGCATCGCCGTCGACGCCCAGGGCAACGTCTGGGGTTCCTACGGCTACGGTCGGCTCTTCAAGTACGACCTGGCCCAGGACCGCGTATCCAAGACCCACATCACCCTCCCCGGTGAGAACCAGAACGTGGACAGCATCGTCCTGGCCCCCAACGGCCTCCTCTACATAGGCACCGGCGACTGGGCCAGGGTGGGTTACGAGGAGGGTGGCTACCTGGTGGCCTTCGACCCCGCCGAGGAGCGCACACGCTACCTGGGCAAGCCTGCCGTGGAGGGACGCATCCCGGCCATGGCCCTGGCCGACCACGGAAAGACCATCTTCGGCTGCACCGGTTCGACAGAAGCTTCCGTGTTCGCCTTTGACACCGAAACCGAGGCCATCACCAACCTGGGCTTCATTGTCGTCCCCTGGGAGAAGATGCCCGCTGAGGCCCGGGCCAAGAAGGAAGCTGGTGACGCCGTCGGAGCCGGGGCCGAGACCAGGCGACGCGCCCGCCGGTCCCGCGAGTCAGCAGGACTCGACGGTCACGTCGCCTACCGCATCCACATGATGACAATCGGTCCCGACGGCACCCTTTACTGTGGCGAGACGGACCGCGACCCCTACCTCTACGTCTGCAAGGCGTGAGGGCCGGCCTGGCGGGGAGGCTTCTCCCCCAAGAGTCTGGGCTTTTTGCAGGGGTCGATGAGAATTCTTCCTGGCAGAAGTGCATTTCTGTGCTATATTGAGGCAAAGGTCGTCCGGGCAGCTCCGGAGAACGTGACCCCGGCGGGCGGCCCGAGTGTACAGCACGAAAGGAGACGCCTATGTGTAAGACCTGTGGTTGTAGGGACAAGAAGAGGAAGACGACCAAGACGTAGGGTCGTCGAACTCGGACTGTCC
>CAZIBA010000266.1:0-4470 GCA_964536795.1 uncultured Planctomycetota bacterium
CTCCTCTTATACCCCATTCCCCGGAGCGCTTTCACCATGGAAATCCGTCGACATTGACGGCAGGTGCGCTTCAATACTGTGGGGATGGGTGAAGGGCGGGTGATGGGGAGGGCCTGCCTTCTGCTCCAGGTGGGTGCGTGTGTCACGGGCCATACGGGCCGTGAGCTCGGTGGGACGGCTCGGTCATGCAGGAGGAAGGTGCGAAGGTGTGCCACGGCCGGCCTTGTCCGGCCGTGCAGAAGGAAGGTGTGAAGGGGGGTGCCACGGCCGGCCTTGTCCGGCCGTGCAGAAGCCCAAGGTGGACTGCTCCATAAGGGCTGTCCGTGGCACCGAATGCGATGGCGTTTCAGAAGGCAGAGAGGATGCCCCTGGCCAGAGCAATCCCCAACCGTGCAATCAGGTATATGATGACCCCTGTCACGGCCCAGAGGCCAAGGGTGACGCCCTTTTCGGCTGCGTCGTCGGACTCGCGCAGTCGAGTGATGTCGCTTCCGAGCCGACCGAAGATCTCCTTGCACCACCACAGGCCGCCAACCAGCAGAACTGCATAGAGGACGACACGCCAGTTGGGAAGCATGATTCACCCTCCCAGCTTCATTGTTCCTCAAGACCGGGGGCGGACCCGGCGCTTCCCTGCCCAGAAGAGGGCGTGAAGCCGCTCACTTCTCCGTCGGCCCGACTAACCCCTGTGCCGCCCGGGTCTTGCCAGCACAGCCCTCCTGCTCGACTATACGAGCGAACAAGCCGAGCGTCCATCGGGAATCACAAGTCATTCGGGCCATTCCGGCGAGAGTCATTGAGTGGTGGTGAGCCGGCCTTGACCGGGCAGGTCGGCATCCGATAGAATAGGTGTGTTGCAGGGGTCCTTGTCTTTCCGCGCCGGACGTCACGATGGGACAACTAAGGGGAAAGCGCGTGGCCAAGGGGAGCACTCGTCAGCGACCGGGTCCCGTTGACCGGCGTACCGTGCGTCACATCCTCGACCGTCACCAGGGTGAGCGAGGGGCCCTCATACCCGTCCTCCAGGACATCCAGCAGACCTTTGGCTACCTGCCTCGCCCGGCCCTTCGGCTGGCCGCCCGTCGGCTCCGCCGACCGGTGAGCGAGCTGCTGGGCGTGGCAACATTTTACAGTCAGTTCCGCTTCCAGCCCGTGGGCCAGCACATCATCCGCGTCTGTCACGGCACGGCCTGCCACGTGTCCGGAGCCGAGCGCGTGAGCGAGGTCGTCGTCGGGGAGCTGGGTGTCCACGAAGGAGAAACGACCGCTGACGGTCTCTTCACCCTGGAGCACGTGGCCTGTCTGGGCTGCTGCAGCCTGGCCCCGGTGATGATGGTGGACGAGACCACCTATGGTCGCCTTGACCGACGGGGCGTCCGACGTGTGCTGGCCCGCTACCGCGAGGAGGCCCAGACGTGACGGGCGCGAAGCGGCCGACCATCAGTGTGGGTTTGGCGTCCTGCGGTGTGGCGGCCGGGGCCCGGGAGGTCTACGACAGGCTGGAGGCCCTCATTCACGACGAGAAGCTCGCCGTTTCGCTGCGCCGGGTGGGCTGCGTGGGGATGTGTTACGAAGAGCCCCTGATGGAGGTGGCTTTCGACGGTCAGCCCCCGGTGACCTACGGCCGAGTGACCGTGGAGGACGCCGAGCGAGTCCTCCGTGAACACGCCGTCGGGGGAAAGCCCGTCGAGGAGCTCGGCGTCCGCCGGGCCGACGAAGCGCATCCCTTCTTTGACCGTCAGCAGCGCATCGTGCTCCGGAACTGTGGGCACATCGACCCCGAGAACATCGAGGACTACGTCGAAGTCGGTGGCTACCAGGCCCTCAAGCAGGTGCTCGCCTTGTCCACGCCTGAAGATGTCATCGCTGAGATCAGTGCATCCGGACTTCGTGGCCGGGGCGGCGCCGGCTTTCCCACGGGCCGCAAGTGGCAGTTCACCCGCCAGGCCCCGGGCTCACCCAAGTACGTCGTCTGCAACGCCGACGAGGGCGACCCGGGGGCCTTTATGGACCGGGGGGTCCTGGAGAGCGACCCGCACAGCGTAATCGAGGGAATGCTCATCGCCTGCTACGCCATCGGCGCCGAGCAGGCCTTCATCTACGCCCGGGCTGAGTACCCCTTGGCCGTTCGCCGGCTTCGCATCACCCTGATGCAGGCCCGGGACAAGGGCTTTCTGGGTGAGGACATCCTGGGGACGGGGTTCCGCTGCCAGATGAGCATCCGGGAGGGTGCCGGGGCCTTTGTCTGTGGTGAGGAGACGGCCCTCATCGCCTCCATCGAGGGCCGCCGGGGAATGCCCCGCTACCGACCGCCTTTCCCCGCAACCAGCGGCCTCTGGGGGAAGCCCACCAGCATCAACAACGTGGAGACCTACGCCAACGTGCCCTGGATCATCACCAATGGCGGCCAGGCCTTCGCCTCGTTGGGAACCGAGCGGAGCAAGGGCACTAAGGTCTTCGCCCTGGCCGGCAAGGTGGCCCGGGGCGGCCTGGTGGAAGTACCCATGGGCATCACCCTGCGGGAGGTGATCGAGGAGATCGGTGGGGGCACGGTCTCGGGCACCCCCTTCAAGGCCGTGCTCGTGGGCGGCCCCTCCGGGGGCTGCATCCCGGCCGAGCTGGCCGAAACGCCGGTCGATTACGAGTCGCTCACCGCCACCGGAGCCATCATGGGCTCGGGGGGGATGGTGGTCCTGGATGAGACGAGCTGCATGGTAGACATCGCCCGCTTCTTCCTCTCCTTCACCCAGCGGGAGTCCTGTGGCAAGTGCACCTTCTGCCGGGTGGGGACGCTCAGGATGCTGGAGACCCTCACCCGCATCACCGAGGGGGAAGGCGTACCCGAGGATATCGGACGCCTCGAGGAGCTGGCCGAACAGGTAAAGCGGGCTTCCCTGTGCGGCCTCGGTCAGACCGCGCCCAACCCCGTACTGACCACCATCCGCTACTTCCGGGACGAGTACGAGACCCACATCGACGAGAAGAGGTGCCCGGCCAAGGTCTGTCGGCCGCTGCTCACCTTCACCATCGACCCGGAGACCTGTACCGGTTGTGGGGCCTGCCGGCGGCGCTGCCCCGTGGAGGCCGTGAGCGGAGAGAACAAGAAACCCCACACCATCGACCAGGACACGTGCGTCCGTTGCGGGGTCTGCGCCGAGGTCTGCCCCGTGGATGCCGTGGTCGTCACCTGAGAAAGCGATGAGCGACGTAGCCCTGACCATTGACGGACGTCAGGTCACCGTGCCCGCCGGCACTACCGTGTTGCAGGCGGCCGCACAGGCGGGCATCGAGGTGCCGGCCCTCTGCTACGACCCTCGCCTGGAACCCTTTACGGCCTGCTGGCTCTGCGTGGTGGAGGTGGAGGGCGCGCCTCGCCCCGTGCCGGCCTGCACGGCTCAGGTCACCGACGGGATGGTGGTCCGTACCCGGACCGACGACATCGTCGCCCTCCGTCGGCTGTCTCTGGAGCTGCTCCTCTCCAGCCACTACGGCGACTGCATCGCCCCCTGTCAGCGAGCCTGTCCGGCCGGTATTGACGTACAGGGCTTCATCGCCCTCATCGCCGACGGCCAGTACGACGAGGCCCTCAAGCTCATCAAGCAGACCAACCCCTTCCCGGCCGTCTGCGGACGGGTGTGTCCGCGCTTCTGTGAGGACGTATGTCGGCGGAACCTGATCGACGAACCCGTTGCTATCAACTGGCTCAAGCGCTTCGTCGCCGACCTCGACCTGGACCAGGAAGAGGGCTACGTTCCGCCCAAGGCCCCGGCCACGGGCAAGCGGGTGGCCGTCATCGGCGCGGGGCCGGCCGGGCTCACGGCGGCCTTCTTCCTGGCCGGCAAGGGACACGCAGTCACCGTATTCGAAGCCAAGCCCGAGCCCGGTGGCATGCTCCGCTACGGCATCCCCGCCTATCGGCTTCCCCGTGACGTGCTTGGCCGGGAGATCGACCGCATCCTGGCCTTGGGCATCGAGCTGCAGTGCAATCGCCGATGGGGCAGCCACTTCACCCTCGAGTCCCTCAGGGCAGAGGGGTACGACGCGGTGTTCGTGAGCATCGGAGCCGGACTCTCCCACAGCATGGGGCTTCCGGGTGAAGAGCTGCCCGGCGTCTATCCGGGCGTTGCCTTCCTCGAGCGGGCCGCTCTCGGTGAGAAGATGCACCTGGGTGACCGGGTCGTTGTGGTGGGTGGGGGTAACACGGCCATCGACGCTGCCCGCACGGCCCGTCGGCTGGGTGTGGACGACGTGACCATCCTCTACCGACGGAGCCGGGTCGAGATGCCCGCCCACCAGGACGAGGTGAGGGACGCTGAACTGGAGGGCGTGGACCTGCAGCTCCTGGCCACCCCCGTTCGCTTCCTCGGTGACGGCCGGGTGCATTCCGTCGAGGCCGTCCGCATGCGCTTGGGCGAACCCGACGCCAGCGGCCGACGACGTCCCGTGCCCATCGAAGGTTCTGAGTTCACC
>CAZIBA010000267.1:0-4464 GCA_964536795.1 uncultured Planctomycetota bacterium
GCGGCAGATCGAGGGGATTCGCAACACAATGCGTGATGAGTACTTGCTGTTCTTCCGCAAGCCAACCTGAAACCATCGTGGAGCAGGTTGATGAGCGTGTTCGGGATACCGCAGTACCCGTTCGAGGCAACGAGTGACCAGCTCCAGACGAACATTGAGTTCTACGTAGACTCTTTCATTCGCAGCCTCCAGTCGTTCTTTCTTCTCATGCCAAAAGGCCGCGGGTTCGTTGAGTTCCAGCGTTTTCAGCGGGCCTTCAGAATTCTGAAGGAGAGAACGGCCGACTTCAAGGAGTTCTCCGTGGCACACGTGTCCGATGCACTTGCCCAAGACTCATTGGTCTTGGTCGTCCTGCGCACCATGCTTGGCCTCTCTCCACCCGAGTTCGCCTATCTGGCCGCTGCCGCCACGAACGTCAGCATCGATCAAAGCAGCGCTCGGAGACTCGACAAACGAGCAAGGGATGGCAAGTCCTTCTTTCTGCGGACCTCACCAAGGGCCCGGAAGCAGGTCGAAGCCCTTGCTCGAACCGCCGTCGAACTCCTTGCGAAGGGCGCTACTGCGGTCGGCGAGCGAGTGATTCATCGCCTGAACAAGGTCGACACAATGAACGGGCTGGAGGACCTGCGACGTGTGGCCCAGAGGGGCATTCCGTATGAGATGCTGCTCTATGAACGCTTTTTGGGGCGGCCTTTCGCCACGTACCGTGACTCAGTGTCCGAAAAGGTGGGCGCCGTTATCGAGGACGCCGTGACCGAAGTTCTGGAATCACACGCGATCCCTCACCATAAGGCAGGTGTTGCTGAACGGTTTGAGGACATGGACCAAGCTCCCGATTTCTTGGTGCCCGATGAGCATCGACCGGAAGTGATAATCGAAGCCAAGCTGGCTGAGGATGATGGAACGGCTCGGGATAAAGTCACGCGGGTGCAGCACCTGGCCGAACTCAGAGACGAGCGGCGCCGAAAAGGTGACCGAGCTTTCGAAGTGGTGGCGGCTGTTGACGGGAGGGGTTTTGGCATTCGCAGAGAGGACGTGAAGAAACTGCTCGTCGCCACGAGAGGGAAGCTCTTCAGCCTGCAGACGGTCGAGCGGCTTGTCGACTGCACATCCCTCAAACACCTGCCATAGCAGAGCCGTGTACCTGGTCTTCTCCGGACGCACCCACGACGGCATCGTCTACGACGCCTTCTGCGTCCGCAAGCTGACGCTTGAGGTCGCCGAGCAGTGATCGTGGCTCGTGTAGGCGAAGGTTGTGGCCAACGCTGGCAGCGCGGTCGCGTGGGAGGCCCGGCGTTCGTTGGCTGTCCAGGTGAGGCTCACTCTCAATGCAATATGCCTTTGGTGATACTGACCTGGCTGCGCGGCGACTGAAGCTTCTGGCCGAGGTGTTCGCAGAGCCGACCAGGGACTTTCTCCGTGAGGCCTTCACTGGCAGGCCCAAGCTGGTAGTGGACCTGGGGTGCGGGCCGGGCTCCACCACGCACTTCTTGGCCGACGTTCTTGGTGCAGAACGGGCCGTGGGTCTGGACAACTCCGAGAGCTTCATCGGCCTGGCCAAGGAGACGGAGACAGACCGCGTCTCCTTCTATCTGCACGACGTCACTACGCTTCCGTTTCCCGTAGGCCCGGCCGACCTTCTTTTCTGCCGATATCTGCTCACCCATATGCGCGAGCCCGCGGCCGTCATCGCCCGGTGGGCCACGCAGCTTGAGCCGGGCGGGCTCCTGTTGATGGAAGAGACGGAGTGGATTTGTGTCAACTGCGACGCCTTCGCCACGTATGTTGGGATCGTCGAGGCAATGTTGGCAGCGCGGTCCAACACCCTCTACGTTGGCCCGGTGTTGGATGGGTTGGTGCTTCCCAGCGACCTCAAGAGACGCACGAGTGACGTAAGAAGGTTCCGGGTCCCCCCTCACCGCGCTGCGGGGCTGTTTCTAATGAACCTACAGACCTGGAGGCACAACAGGTTCGTCGTGGAGAGCTATTCCCCGGGGGTCATTGAGCAGCTCCAGAACGATCTGCTGTCTATCTCCGAACAGGCGGCTTCCGACCTGGAGATTGAATGGGGCCTTCGGCAAATCTCCTTTGAGCGGGCGTGACGGGCTCGACTGGGCCGGCGGTTCAGGCCAGCGCAGTTCCCGACTCGGTGGCTTCGGCCAGCGGCTCCCTGCGGATTTCGTAGAGAACGGGGTTCGCACCGTCGGGGCAGGCGTGGGTGGCAACGTCGGGGTCTTCGAGCCAACTGAAGTCAATGCCTTGCTGCATGGCGAAGACCTTGCTCATCATGCTGGCCAGGGCGTGGATGCAGAGGTGACCCTGGAAGTTGATTCCGTCGAAGGCAGCCGTGTCCCCTACCTTCTGACCGGCAGCGCAGTGACCTTTGACGTCTGTGCAGGTGACGGTCACCCGGTAAGCAGTCATTCCTCTTCTCCTTCAGTTCGATGCCTGTGATGCTCTCTGAGCGGGAAGCGTTCAGAAGTCCGGTGGCTTCTGGGCTGCCGCCAACCCGACCAGGTGGCAGGTGTCGTTCAGCGTGTGCACCGTGGGAACGTCCCCGACGAGCTCGACAACGTTGATGCAGCCGGTGTCCTGACGGATGCGCCAGAAGGCGCCTTCGTCCAGCCCCAAGGCCCAGGCCATCACCAGCTTCAAGACCACGCGGTGGCTCACCACACAGACCGCCGACTCGGGGTGTTGCTTTGCCAGTCTGCTGACTGCCGAACTCGCTCGCTTCAACACGCCCGCCAGCGGCTCGCCGCCCGGGATGGCCGCGGCCCCCGGGTGTGTCTGCCAGGTGCGATGGGCCTCAGGGAACTGAGCCTGGACCTGTTGCTGCGTGAGGCCCTGCCAGTCGCCGAAATCCATGTCGATGAAGCCCTCGTCTGTCTGCACCCGGAGTCCGCAGCGGTCAGCAACAATCCGGGCTGTCTCGGCTGCCCGGACGAGTGGACTCGCGTAGACGGCGGCAAGGCCGGCCTCCGACAAGCGGTCGGCGACAGCGCCGGCTTGCTCGCGGCCGCTATCGTTCAGGGGAACGTCGATCCGGCCACGGAAGACGCGTTCCCGGTTCCACTGTGTCTCCCCGTGGCGGACCAGGTAGAAAAGAGTCACGGGCCTCCGCCCTCAGCTTCTTGTCGGCAGGTACTTCTTGGGGAACTTGGCGACCACGGTGTAGTTGGGGTCAACGACGTTGCCCACCCGGGCCGTCCCCACCTGGGAGAGGACCTGGTAGGCTTCCCAGCGGTCGTAGCCGAAGTCGGAGACCAGCCACTTCACCATCTCCACGTGAGCCATGGCGAAGGCATCCATGAGCGGTCGGGTCGAGGCAGCTACCATTATGTGGGTGCGGTCCTCGAGGCGCGGCCAGTCGATGCCCCAGCCCCTCCGCAGGTCCAGCGTGAGCGTGACCTGTGCCGAGGTTTCCAGGGCCACGCCACATATCTCACCGTCGCCCTGGGCCGCGTGCACGTCGCCGAAGTGAAGCAGCCCGCCCGTGACCGACACGGGAAGATACAGGGTCGTCCCAGCGCAGGTGTCCACGCAGTCCATGTTGCCCCCGTGCTCACCCGGCGTCATGGCCGTCTCCACCCGGCCGAAGCGCGGGGCCACACCGATGGAACCCAGGAAGGGGTGCAGCGGCACCTCCACCTTCCTGACCTTGCTCTTGGCGAGCTTGAGGACGCCCACGTTGCGCTTCCGGTCCAGGCGCCACTGGAAGCGCTTCTTGGGCAGGGGCTGATGGAGCAGCACTCCTCGTCCCGGCCCCTCGCCGGTGAAGCCACCGAAGTGGGGAATGAAGCTGGACCACGCTGTCGGGCGGTTGAGCTCGATCTTTCGTATGCGGACGGCCAGGGCGTCGCCCGGCTCGGACCCCTCGACGGCGATTGGACCCACCAGCGGGTTCCCCTCGTAGTACTCGGTGTCGGGTCGGCGGGCCTTCATCGAGCGGGGAAGTGGTTCCAGGTTCTCATCCAGACCGGAGGCGTCGCGGGCGTTGGCCACCACCGTGTCGCCCGGCCTGACCGTGAGGGCCGGTTCGTTGGGCCCGTAGGTGTAGTGGAAGATGGTCGGTTCCAACCGATGTGTCTTAGCCATCGCGGGCTCCTTCTCCGAGTGCCGGGCCTGTCACGTCACTCAGCATACGTCCGCGACGGTCGGACGCAAGACCTTCCACCTGACGGCCCTTTGCCGTTGACCGGCCAAGCAGCTTTGCGTATGGTGGTGGTGGGTTCGACCTGACCTGGTTCCCCATTCTCTTGGAGTCGGTTATGGCTATCGTGCTGACGGGTGGCGCCGGTTTCCTCGGCAGCCACCTCCTGGAGGCGCTCCTGGGCCGGGGCGAGACGAAGATCCCCGCCGCGTTGGAGAAGATCCGTGCCCGAGGCCCCAGGGAGATGGAACGCTACAACCGGGCCTTGGCTTACGCGATCGACCACCCCGGACGGGTCCTGGGAGGAGCGG
>CAZIBA010000268.1:0-4462 GCA_964536795.1 uncultured Planctomycetota bacterium
ACGAGTTTTGCTATTCCCTTTTCTGTCTGTTCCGGATCCGCAGCGTCTATGAGTCGCGGGATGTTCTCTTCAGCCCTCCTGATCTCAGCCTGCAGGCGCTGTATCTGACGGATCTCCTGCGGGCTGGCCTCCCTGTCCGAGTTGGTCAAGCTCCGTCCGCACATCTCTTCGGCTTTCGACACGGAGGTGAGGATGAGCCTCAAGCCAGCGTAGACCAGATCTATGTCGGCAACGCGGATCATGAGTTCTGCGTCTACCACAGCGCCCGTTTCCAGCAACTTGTCGAGAGCATCGGCGAGAGTGACGTTCTCGTGTTCTTGGATTTGCGTGCTCATTCTTCTCCCAGGGTGGTGAAACTGAACGGCGGCAGGGGACCGGTGCATTCCAAGCTGAGACCCTTTGGCGAGAGTGCCTCGATCTGCTTGGTAACGGCATTCTGAAAAGCCAGCAACACGCTTTCTTGAACGAGATATGCCACATTGAAGGCCATCGGCTCACTGCGGCCGGTAAGCTCCTTGCCCAGGAGTCCCATCCGGCGGGAGTCCGAGGCCACACCTGCCAGAGAGTCGGAAACTTCCTCGCAGAGACGCTGAATCTCTCTTTTTCTTTCCCGGGCGATGGCTTCTCCGATCTCCTGCTCCTCGAAGAAGGCCAAACCTTCCGGCAGGCGTTTTATCTCCTCCTTCTTTTGCCGGATACTCTGGTTCTCCTGGCACACAGCCGCATCGAGTGCATTTCGATCTGCCAGATACACCTTAACACTCCATTCCTGTTTCCCACGAAGTTCTCCAAGAAGCCGCCGCATGGACGCGTAGTTGTCAGAGAGCGCCTTTTTCAGGTTCTCCGGGCTCTTGTAGATTGTGCCGAATCCCATGGGAATCACGGAGACAGTGCGGCCGGCGACTTGAGAAGACTCGACTATCACCCTTTGATGCGCAAGGCTCTTCTCCTTTATCCAGTTTATGTCCTCTCTGGCCTTCCTCTGCACTTCCTGTGAGGCGAACTCGTCCACAGAGACCTCACTTACGACAGCCTCCAGCTCGCGGAACGGGAAAAGCCGCACGGTGTTCTCACGGTCTATACCGGGCACCTCGAGGGGCTCCGGGCTTTCTGTCCGTTCGCGCAGGCAATACAGGTAAAGTCCTCTCACGTGCGCCTCCGCATAGACAACGTCCTAAGAACATCTTCCCGGCCCGGCGCAGCGCCCGCCCGATCTGTGCGGGCCCAGCTATTTGCGGTAGAGAACCCGGCCGAGACTTGCCAATCGCTGCCGTCCTTCCAGCTGCGGACACCAGTAGATGACCGCTGGCTTTAGCTCGGCAAACTCCCTGTCAAACTCCTTCCGGACCCTCGTCGCCTCATCAGCGAGGGCGCGGCAAGTGGGGCAATCCCGGCTCTGCGTGACCATATTCAAGAACAGGATAGGCACGTGGATCGCCGCGCGCCGGCAGGCGGCAAGCAGATCCCGTGTCTCCTCCAGGGCCATCTCCGTCGGTATGCTCACCGCGCAAAGCCAAGAACTGTTCCTGTCCGTTAGCATTGAACGAAGTCTCTTCGTCTTTTTGGACAGGTCCACCAGGAAACCCGATACTTTCGGCAGCCTCAGCAGGCTCTTGTATTTCAGCAGCAAACCGAATATGGTCTTGAGCCACTGCTCAATCAGCTCCGGAAGTTCCAGTAGCCGGATCAGGTGCCCGGTCGGCGCTGTATCGAGAACGAACATGTCATACCTATCCGTTTCCATGAGTTCAATGACCCGAGTGAGCGCCATGATTTCGTCTAGGCCCGGTGGCGACAAATCGAGGATACGCTCTATCACCTCCCTGTCAAACCGGATATCAATGCTTCTGCCGGATGTCACCGATCGGAAGAACTCCGCCACTTCATCCGCGTACAGGCCCTTCAGCCTACCGAATTCCGCCTGTGCATCGAGTTCCATCGCCGTCAGGCCCGGGAACACTACTTTCTCGTCCCGGCCAACCGGCACCCGCAGGCAGTCACTGAGCGAATGAGCCGGGTCCGTTGAGAGAAGGAGGACTTTTTTAGGCTTGTGTTCCTCCGCCAACCGTATGGCAGTTGCACACGCCAGTGTAGTCTTTCCGACGCCGCCCTTGCCCGCAAAAAGCAACAGCGATGTATCGTCGCTCGGCAGCTCCGGCGGATTCTCCACGCCGGGTGGAAGCAGATCCGTCGTCTCAGAACTCTCACGCAGCCCTTTCAGTTGAGCAACACTCTGCCATAACGCTGAAAGATTCTCCCGCCCTTGCACCTGCCCACCCATAACAGGTATTTCCCATAGTGAATGGCCGGAGGCGAACTCATCCCCGATCCTTCGCAGTTGACTCGACTGTGCGCGGGACGTAGCCAGACATACGGGGCATTCTGCCTCAGCCACATGGACGCGGTTTATCAACATGTCATCAGTAGGGACCCTCAAGGTCACCAGTCGTTTCAAAAGGTCCCCGGTTTCCTGAATACTCAACGAATCCGGGGTCAGGACAGGAATGAAACGGCAGCTTTCTCTGTTTTGAAGAAGCGTTCGCAGACGCGCGATACGTCCGGTCAAGTCCTCCAGGAAGGCATCCGTTTCGTCCTTGCGATAGAGTCCCCGGTACAGCCTGACCATATATCGGTGCTTCTGGAGCATGGTATCGAGGGTCTGAACCCAGTCTTGCATTATGTCCGGCAGTTCCAGGAACCGGAGCACATGTCCCGTCGGCGCAGTGTCCACAATGATGCAGGCAAAGCGGTCTTCCTCCACGAGTTCAGCGATATCGATGAAGGCCATAACCTCGTCGAGGCCTGGCATGGACAGGTCAAGCAACCGATCGATATCGTCGTCATCGAAAAAGGTGCCCCGTTGCGCGATCTGTCGCAGATGCTTGGCGTAAGCCCTCTTGAACCCTTCCAGGCTCGCCTGCGCGTCAACCTCAGTCAGTCCCAGGTTGGGGGGCAGAGAAGAACCAGCAAAACTGTCTCTCAGGGAATGGGCGGGATCTATGGAAACAGCGAGGAAGCTTTCGTCCGGGCGGTCTTCAGCAAGGCGCAGGGCAACGGCAGCAGCACAGGTGGTCTTGCCCACGCCCCCTTTCCCGCCCAAGAGGATCAGCCGGAGGTTCGCATCGAGGAGGAATGTGGGCAGTTCTTGGGCCAAGTCCGTGCATCTTCTTGGGATCATCTGTCTGTCATCGTGGAGTTGCTCTGAGTACTCTGGGAGGACCCTTCACTTTGTTCGAGGCGGTCCAGCAGCTCTTTCTCCCGGGCATCGAACTGCTCTTCTATTATCCTGCCGGTCTCGAGCATCATGTACAGCTCTCTGAGTTCGGTGCGAATCGCCTTGGCATCGCCAGCAACTTCCTCTTGAACCGCGTTGTTGATCTGCTGGAAAACGAAGAACAACCCGCGAACTGGGAACAACAGGATGTCGTCAATGACCAGCATAGTTCCCTGCGGGGGCCCTCACAGCTGCAGTTCGACGTCTACGAAGTCATAGGGAGGCCACGGGCCGTTGTAATCGAAGGCGTAGTTGTCGTCGAAGAGCTTCGCCGCTTCCAGGACGGCCTCTTCGAACGCATCCTGGCCATCGCGTCCGATAAGGCACGCGAGGTTGATGACCTCAGTTTCATCTCGTGGTTCGTTGTCCCTTATCTCGAAGCAAACCTTCTCGAGCACTTCGAGAACACTCTGGGTGTGGGCTGCTCGGTCCTCCTCGAGCAACTGCTCGAAACGCCGCCCCAGGGCTATCTTCTCGTCCTGCGTGGGTTCCCGTCCACCTCGGAAAAGCCGGTCCCGCAGTCCTCTGAGCTCGGAATGGCTGTCGACGATGTACTGAAAGACATTCGGAACATCCCACATCACCCTCAGGCCCATCTCTACTTTGCCTTCCACGCGCTGAAGCTGCTCGCAAAAAGTCTCTTCGTGTGAAGACAGGATCCTTCGAACGGCCCGGTCGTCTTCCGCAACGATGCCAAAAGAGAAAGGCAGAAGAGCGCGGCCTTCGTCCATAAGAGATCTGAGCACCTGGTGATGTGCCACAAGGTGACGGCGTTCCGGACGAAGCTTGGTCTCGGGCACGTCACTTACCACAGCAGCAATGCGGCCGTGGGCAATACAATAGACCGCCCGGCCGTTCAAGCTGTCCGAGCCATGGTCTTCGGCCAGCTGTTCGGGCAATGCCCCCTCGCGGGGCACTATGGCATAAAGATACTTCGCGCTAAGGTCTTCCGCTCGCGAAACCATATTCCCGCCTGCTCCATGAACAGCCGATCAGCTTCTCGACGGCCGCGGCCCCGAATTTGGTCTGCTCGCTGTTTCCTGTGGGTAACCAGAGCGCACTCCTGCGGAGCGACCCCAGGCGCCGCCTGAGGCCCGCGAGTCCGTCTCCTGCGAGTAGCCTCCGGCAACCGTAACCGATGTCGGCATATAGGGCTATGTAGCCGCTGGTCTAGTGGGGTCCGCTCAC
>CAZIBA010000269.1:0-4451 GCA_964536795.1 uncultured Planctomycetota bacterium
TCCCCGGACCATCTACACGGGCGTGAAGAAACTCCCGGCCGGGCACGTCCTCGTCGCCGACGGGACGGGCGTGAGCGTCCGCTCGTACTGGGACCTCTCCGTCGAGCCCGTCACCGGCAAGTCGGAAGAGACCTACGCCCAGGGGCTGCGCGAGACCCTGGCCGAGTCCGTGAGCCTGCATATGGTGAGCGACGTGCCCATCGGCGTCTTCCTGAGCGGCGGCCTCGACTCCAGCACCGTGGCGGCACTTATGGCCCAGGCGGCCGGGGGGCCCGTCAACACCTTCTCCGTCGGTTTCGAGGACGAGCGGAGGAACGAGCTGCCCTTCGCCCGCATCGTGGCCGAACGCATCGGGGCCAACCACCACGAGTTCACGCTGAAGCCGGCCGGTCTCGAGTTGGTGCCCGAGTTGGTGCGCGCGTTTGACGAGCCCTTCGCCGACTCCTCGTGCCTGCCCACCTACCTGGTCAGCCGAGCGGCCCGTGAGCACGTCAAGGTGGTCCTGAGCGGCGACGGCGGGGACGAGGCCTTTGCCGGCTACAAGCGCTACTCCTACGCACTGGAGCTGGCCGTGGAGCGCGGCGGTCCGGACCGGCGCGGGAGCGGATTTCGGCGGGCGTTGCTGGAGCGCTGGCCGGTGACGTGGGGAGGTCGGCGGAACTTGGCCGGGCGGGCGCTCAGCCCCTTCGAGTACTGGGCACGCACCCTCTTCTACTTCGACCCGGAGACGCTCTCCTGGGCTCTTTCGGACGACCTGCGGGCTGAGCGGGAGCAGGGGGGCGTGCGGGACGTCCTGGCTGAGCTTCGGGGACGGGTGGCCGAAGCCGACTTCCTGAGCCAGCTTCAGTACGTGGACGTGAAGAGCTACCTGGTGGGTGACATCCTGGTCAAGGTGGACCGGATGAGCATGCTCACCTCGCTGGAGACGCGGGTGCCCCTGCTCGACCACAAGGTGCTGAGAGCGGCCCTGTCCGTACCAGCCGAGGTGCGGATGAAGGCGGGGGAGCGAAAGCACGTCCTCAAAGAGGCCATGGCCCGCGACCTGCCCAGAGAGATTCTGGAGAAGCCCAAACGGGGCTTCAGCATCCCGCTGGCCCGGTGGTTCCGGGAGGACTGGTACGACTTCGCCCGCGACACGCTGCTCTCGAAGGAGGCGCGGGAGCGCGGCTTCTTCCGCACGGGGAGGATAGAGACCATGCTCCGGTGGCACCGCCGGGGCTGGAAGAACTTCGGCGCCGAGCTCTGGGCCCTGCTGGCCCTGGAGCTCTGGTGCTCGGCCCCCAAGCCGGCCGTGGTGGGGCAGGGGGGTTGAATGGGGGGTCTAGCGCCCGTATGATGGGTGGCCGATGGGAAGGCGTTGTCAGGGGTTGGTCAAGGAGAGAGCGGATGGCCAAGGCACTGTTAGTCTACTACTCCAGGAGCGGAAACACCGCGAAGATGGCCGAGCACATTCGTGAGGGGTTGGAGAAGGGCGGCCTGGAGGTCACGGCCAAGACGGTGGCCGAGACCGAGCCAAAGGAACTCCTGGACTACGACGCCATCGTCATGGGCTCCCCCACCTACTACGGGACCATGGCCGCCGAGCTGAAGAAGCTCCTCGACGACAGCGTCAAGTTCCACGGCAAACTGGACGGCAAGGTGGGTGGCGCCTTCACCAGCTCCGGGGCCCTGGCCGGGGGCAACGAGACCACCATCGTGGACATCCTCCGGGCCATGTTGGTGCACGGGATGGTGGTCCAGGGCGACCCGCGCAGCGACCACTACGGCCCCGTCGCCATCGGCAAGCCCGACGAACGGAGCCAGAAGGCCTGCCTTCGCTACGGGGAACGGGTGGCGGCTCTGACCCTGAAGCTGGCCGGCTCTCAGTGACCCCTCTCGTGGAAGCCCTGCGACCCTCGTGACCGAGTCAGCGGTGGAGAAGCGAACCTACCACGTTCCCCAGGAAGACGGCGGCGTCCTGCTCGAACCGCCTCGTGATGACCTTCCCGACCAGGTGAGAGCGAACGCCGAAGCCCTCCGCTCCTCCCGGGTCGAGATGGCCGGCCTGGGCCTCGGCGAGCTGCGCCGGGCCGCGCGCACTGCGGCCACTTCGGCGGCTCGGGAGTACATGGGCGAGCTGGGCCTCGCCCAACCCCCGGACTCCGACGGCCCCCTGGTGGTGACCGGCCATCAGCCCCACCTCTATCACCCGGGCATCTGGCTGAAAAACTTCCTGGCCCGCTGGCTGGCCGGGCGGGTGGGCGGGGCCGCCCTGAACCTGGTGGTGGACAACGACGAGGCCCGCCACCTAAGCGTGTCCGTGCCGGTGCGAAGGGAGGGCAGGGCCGAGAAGGTCGAGGTCCCCCTGGGGGGCAGTCGGCAGCAGCTTCCCTACGAGGAGTGGGAGCTGCCCGACCCAGCGGCTGCTCGGAGGTTCTGCGACGGGGTGCTGGAGCACCTGGCCCGGGAGGACATGCGGGAGGCTTTTGCCGACTTCTCCCGTCACTTCGTCGAGGGCGCCCGCCAGTGGCCCGACGTGGCCACCCTCATGACCGCGGCCCGCTGTCGCTACGAAGCCCGCTTCGACCTGGTCAACCTGGAGCTCCCCTTGAGCCGGCTGTGTGAGACGGAGCCCTTCGCCCACTTCTTCGCCCAGCTCGTGGCCGAACTGCCCCGCTTCGTTCAAGTCTACAACCAGGCCCTGGCCCTCTACCGACGGGTACACCGCATCCGCAACCTGGCCAACCCCCTTCCCGACCTGGCCGAGGGTGAGGGCTGGCTGGAAGCCCCCTTCTGGGTCTGGCGCTCAGGCGAGCCCCGCCGGGCGCTCAGGGTGGGGCTGCGGGGGGAGGATCGGACGCTGGTGGACGGAGGGGGTGAGATGCTCCGCCTCAGTGAGGCGGAGCTGGGCGACGGCGGCCGGGTGGCCGGGCGCCTGAGAGAGCTTCGCGGGCGGGGCTACAAGGTGCGCACCCGGGCGCTCACCACCACGCTCTTCGCCCGGCTCTGCCTGGGCGACACCTTCATTCACGGTACGGGGGGCGGGAACTACGACCAGATTACCGACCACATCATCCGGGACTTCTTTGCCGTGGAGCCCCCGGGCTACGTCGTGGCCTCGGCGACGGTGTGCCTGCCTTTTGCCCGGGAGAGCGTCAGCAGGGAGGAGGTCACCCGCCGACGCTGGCTCATACGCGACCTGCACTACAACCCCGACCGCCATCTCACCGAGGAGCTCCGGGAGGACCCGGAGGTGAAGGCCCTGGTGGCCCGCAAGTGGGACTTCATCGGCCGCCGGGGAGAGACATCCTTTGAGCGCCGGGGCATCTTTGTTACAATCCGCAAGACCAACGCCGACCTCGAGGCCAGGCTGGGTGACGCACCCCAGCAGGCCCGGCGGGACCTGGAGGAGGCCCGCCTGGCGGCGACGACGGACGCGGTCCTGGGCAGCCGAGAGTACGCTTACTGCCTGTTCCCCCAGGGGCTGTTGCGGGATTTCTATCGACGTGTGCTCCCTTGAGCGAGAGCGCGGACACGGAGACCTGAGAGACCGACGGAGGAAGCGAAGCAGCGATGGCCAACTTCTACCAGGACAACGAGGACATCAAGTTCCATTTCCGCACGCTGGACCTAAGTCGTATCGCCAGCTACCAGGAGGAGGGGTTCCGGGAAGCGGGCCTCTTCGACTACGCCCCCCGGGACGAGGCCGACGCGGTGGACGGCTATCAGCGGGTGCTGGACGTGGTTGGGCAGATATCGGGTGACTTCATCGCTCCCCGGGCCGAGTCGGTTGACCGGGAGGGCCCCCTGCTCCAGGAGGACGGACGGGTCCGCTACGCCCAGGGCATCTCCGAGGCCCTGGAGGAGCTGGCCCAGGCCGAGCTCATGGGCTTCACCCTCCCCCGTCGATTCGGGGGACTCAACTTCCCCAACATCGTCTACACCATGGCCATCGAGATGGTCTCCCGGGCGGATGCCAGCCTGATGAACATCTTCGGCCTGCAGGGCATCGCCGAGACCATCAACGCCTTCGCCAGCGAGGAGCTGAAACAGGAGTACCTGCCCCGCTTCGCCAGCGGTGAGATCACCGGGGCCATGGCCCTGACCGAACCGGAGGCCGGAAGCGACCTGCAGAAGTGTCGGGTCCGTGCCGCCGAGGGGGAGGACGGCTGGTGGAAGCTCACCGGGGTCAAGCGCTTCATCACCAACGGCTGCGGGGAGGTGCTGGTGGTGCTGGCCCGGTCGGAGCCCGACCGGGAGGGGGGTCTGGGTCTGAGCCTCTTCCTGGTGGAGCGGAACGACCGGCTCCACGTCCGTCGACTGGAAGACAAGATGGGCATACACGGCTCGCCAACCTGTGAGCTCTACTTCGACGAGAGCCCGTGGCGGATCTTCGGCGAGCGTCAGCGGGGCCTGGTGAGCTACGTGATGCCGCTGATGAACGGGGCCCGTATCGGCATCGCCGCCCAGTC
>CAZIBA010000270.1:0-4450 GCA_964536795.1 uncultured Planctomycetota bacterium
CCCTGGCGTTGCGGTTTGGGCAGCTCAAAGGGGAGGATTCGCTCACCCACCGTGCGGGCGAGCTGCACCACGGTCCTCTTGGTCCCGAGCAGGTCCCTCTGCAGGGCCTCCTGCCACTTGTAGTCTGCCGGTATGAGCGCGATCTCGACGGGAGGTGCTTCCGTAACCGCCTCGCCTCCTGCCTTCTCCCAGGCAGCTTCGAACCAGGCCCGGAAGGCTTGCGGGGAGAGGTCGGGCAAGGCTGTCGGAACCTGGACGTCTCCGGTCCCCGTCTGGGTTGGCCGGCTTGGCCCGGGGGAGGGCCCCACGGAAGTGCCTTGGGGCCACAGCATAATCAGAAGGAGAATGCCGGCGGCAGCGGCGAGCCCCACCCCCACAGCTCGACGGAGCCACCGTCGTCGCCGGACGGAGCGGACCACGACCTCGGCCAGGTCGGTCGGAGGGTCGGCGGCCGCGGGCAGCTCGCGGGCGACGGCCGTCACCTGGTGCAGGCCCTCGCGCATCGCCCGGCACCGGGAGCAGTCGCGGACGTGGGCGGTGAGCAGGCTAAGCTCGTCGTCGTCGAGCTCACCGTCCAGTTCCTTGTGAATGAGTGCTTCGATCTCCCGGCAGTTCATTGGTCGTCCTCCCGCTCCAGGAAGCCGGCGCGGCTCAAGCGCTGGTAGAGCTGCTCCCGCGCTCTGTGGACCCGACTCTTGACCGTCCCCAGGGGAAGGTCGAGGACCTGGGCGATGTCCTCGTAGCGCATGTCCTCCTGCTGAAAGAGGACGAAGGGGGTGCGATAGGTCTGGGGCAGCTCAGCGATGGCGGACGCCAGGGCCTGGGCAAACTCGTGGGCCTGGGCCAACTCAGGAACCGAGGCGGCCGAGCCAGCGCGGTCGGCGCGCTCCTCGGCAGGGAGGGGACCTACCTCGTCGGGTCTGCTCCTTCGACGCCTGAGCACGCTCACGCAGCAGTTGGCGGCGATGGTGAGCAGCCAACGGTCCAGGGGTCGGCCCGGGTCGTAGCGACTTAGGGCCCGGTAGGCCCGCAGGAAGGCTTCCTGACTGGCGTCCTCGGCGTCGTGGTGACGGCCCAGCAGCCTGTAGCAGAGGCCGAAGAGCCGATGCTGGTATCGGCGGACCAGCTCCTGGAAGGCTCTCAGGCTCCCGGCCTGGCTGAGTGTGATGAGTTGGGCGTCCGTGGCTGTGTCCTCGCTGCTGGGGTCAGGCTCTCTCATACAGCAACCTCTCACCCGTGAGGGCCATCAGGTAGTACGCAGCAGCAGGCCACAGGTTCCCGGAAAACACAGCGACCGCATTCTATCAGGTGCTGAGCGGCGGACGCGCGGCGATCTCGTCGTCCTCTGGGGGAGGGGTCAGACGGTCGGCGAAGGGGGTGGCACCGGCGCCCGCGTGGCAGCAAGGAGGTAAGGCATTCCTGCCGGGCTTCACGGTCGGCCGACAAGAATGTCGGCCCTCCCGCAGAAGGGCTCTCCGGCCCAGCTCGTGCTTCGGCACGTGGATATCCGTGTCGGCCCTCCCGCAGAAGGGCTCTCCCCCCTCCTCGGGAGGCCGGGCATTCCTGCCCGGGCTTCACGGCCGACCGAGACCGTCAGCGAGGAGAGTTCAGTACCAGCCTTCCTCCCAGGCGGTATCGTAGCAGGCGACGACGTTCTCGGGCGGGCTCACCACCTGGATGTTGTGGCAGGGCCCGAGCATGTAGCCACCACCGGCGCCCAGGATGCGGATGTTGTCGCGCACCTCCTGCACCACTTCTTCGACCGAACCGAAGGCCAGGGTGTACTGGTTGTCCATGGCCCCGTCGAAGACGAGCCTATCACCGAAGTCGCGCTTCAGACCCTCGCGGTCCATCCCCTTGCACCGCCACTGGACAGGATTGACGATGTCAGCGCCGATCTCGATGAGGTCGGGAAGGATGTCTCGGATCGAGCCGTCGCTATGGGTGTTGACGGCGGCTCCGGCCTGGTGGGCCAGGTCCATCATCATCTTCATCCGGGGCAGCAGGTAGGTGCGGATCCGCTCGGGGGCGTAGAGGAGCCCATCCTGAGCGCCAAGGTCCTCGGCCACGCTGGTCGAGTCGACCCGGCCGGGGATTTGCTCGTAGATGCGACGGGTGTTCTCGTAGCACAGGCCGAAGAGCTTGTCTAGGATGTAGTTGACGATGTCTGGGTTCTCGAGGAGGTCGATGAAGGCCTGCATGTCACCCCGCAGGTACTTGTACAGGAGGAAGGGCTCGGAGCCGCCACCACTGAGGGGGAGGTCCTCTTTTCCTTCCACCTGCTTGGCGATGTGGGAGAAGTCCCACCAATCGGGGTCGGGCCAGGTGTAGTTGTCCTCGATCTCCTCCACGCTCTTGTAGTCGGCCAGCGGGTGGCTGGCGCACTCCCGGTAGACGCCTCCCTCGTACTCGACGGTGCGGTACTCGATGCCGTAGAGCGCCTCGTTCCGGTTCTTGCCGGGGGGAATGGGCGGGCCGACGTAGCGGCCACCCACGCCCATGTGGGGTTCGAGGTGCAGACGTTCGTTGCGCTCTTGCGCGGTGGTGATGCCCAGGTACTTCATCAGCTTCGCATCTGCCTCCTCGGTAGCCCGGTAGTGGAGGGGAACGCGGTCAGGGACTTCATGGTTCACGACGGCGTGGAAGCGTTCTCTCGGGGTCATCCTTTCCTTCGGCATCGGTCTCCTCTCCCGAACGGTGGAGCTTGCTTCGGTACCATTGACGCGCCCGCCACTCTATAGCAAAGTAAGGACGGAGGCAATGGCTTGTGTCCTCCGGGAGTGCGGAACCGAGGGTGGCAAGGACATCGGGCTCGCACGGGTGAACGGGAGGCTTGCCCGTTCGGGCTCGCCGTCCGTGAGTCGGGAAGATGGGTGTGCCACGGCCGGTTCTGCCTTCGCCCTTCCGGGCTATGGCGGACAGGCTTGCCTGTCCCGAGCGAGGTCGAGGCCCTGCTCTGCGTAGCCGCTACGCAGCTCGTGCTTCGCAGCCCGCCGGCGGGCGGGCCGCTTCGCAGAGTAGCAGGCGGAGCAGAGGGTCCGGCCGTGCTCTACTGCAGTTCGTGGCACCCGTGTTTGGTTTTCTGCCAATGGACTGAACCTTTTCACTCGGCCAATCGTCATTGTGGTGGCGGTCCTTTACGGAGAACGACGTGGACGATGCCGAACTGGTGGCCGCCGCTCTTGGCGGCGAGACCAGCTCCTTTGAGGAGCTGGTGCGCCGATACCAGGACGCCGTCTTCGCCGTCGCCCTCAGTGTTACCAGGAGCTACGCCGACGCGCAGGACGTCACCCAGGAGACCTTCCTCCGAGCCTTCGCCAGATTGCCCACGCTTCGGGAGGCCGCCAAGTTCGGCCCCTGGGTGACGCGCATCGCGCGCTCGGTGGCCCTTGACGTGCTGCGAGCGAAGCAGCGCCGACGGGAGCTTGCTGGGAGAAGAGGCGTGCAGTGGAAGGTCGACGAGCAGCCGCAAGCTACGCGACCGGCGCCGATCGACGTGACTGCGCTGCTCAGCAGACTGTCGGACACTTTGTCCGAAACGGTCCTACTGTACTACATTGACGGCTACTCACAGAAAGAGGTGGGAGAGCTGTTGGGCGTCCCGGTAGGGACCGTGAAGCGCCGACTCCACGATGCCCGAAAGGTCCTGAAACAGGAGGCACTTGCAATGGCCGCAGACGAACTACAAGAGAAGAAGCCCGGACCTGAACTGCCCGAGCTGGTGAGCGCGTTGCGTAGATTCGCCCGTGAGCTGCGCGAAGGCATACGGGTGATTGACATCCTCAAGGGCATTGCCGAAGACGTGAAGGACGAACGTGTCAGGAACGCCTTCGACACCATGTACAGTCAGGTCATGGCAGGGGGCACGCTGAGCGAGGTCATGGTTCGGTTTCCGGACCTCTTTCCGCCGACCGTGCTGGCACTCGTTTGTGAGGGGGAAGTGTGCGGCATGCTTGATGACACGCTCGACTCGGTGGTCGAGTACATCGAGACAGGACAGTTTCACCTTCCCGACTATCGGCCGCAAGGATGGTGGGGCCTGAACCAGCTTGTAGAAGCTGGCCGAGAGGCCGGCGCGAGAACATGCGTTGTCGAGGTGGGTCGCAGCGAGACCCGTCTCTGGTTAGTCTCGCCGGAAGGTTCGCGAAGCGAGTTTGACCATCGTTGGTTCAGGGAGAACGCCCGTCGGTTCCTTTATGACCTGAGAACGGTTGCCGAGTTCGGCCTGCAAAACGGGCCCGAGTTCCACGGCACGGTGAGGCTGCGTGACAGCGAGGGTGGGTCGGAGCATACCTACCGGTTCACCTTGAGCCACGACCCGGACACGTTCGCCCAGACACTGACACTGGACCTCCAGCCCGTCGAGGCCTGAGGCGCGAGGCCCCCAGTCAGGGCCGGTGGAGAAGAACGCGCTTGCGGAGAACAGCGGAGGGGGTAAACTCGTGTTTGG
>CAZIBA010000271.1:0-4443 GCA_964536795.1 uncultured Planctomycetota bacterium
AGGGCCTCGAGGTAGGGTGCGGCGTTGCGGATGTCCCGGACGTCCAGGAAGACCTCCCCCCGTTCGGCCTCCCGTCGGCGCATGACCTCCACCAGTTTCTCCACCAGACGGGCGTTGTTGGCGTGTCCGCTGCGGACGGCGATGACCTGGGCCTGGAGGTCGGCACCCAGCAGGAAGAGGTCACCGATGAGGTCAAGGACCTTGTGGCGGACGAACTCATCGGGGAAGCGCAACTCGTTGTCTATGACGCCCTCCTCGGAGACGATGAGGGTGTTGCGGTAGGAGGCCCCCTTGCCCAGCCCGCGCACCTTGAACTGCTCGACCTGGCTGGCCGGCAGGAAAGTTCGGGCCGGGGCGATAGCCTCGGTGAAGCTGCTGCCGTTCATACGGAAGGTGAGGCTCTGGGTGTCGATCTCGGGGGTGTCGTAGCTCAGGGTGTAGGAGATGGACAGGCCGTCGGAGTTGGGGATGGCCACCAGGGCCACGTCACCGTCGGTGACGGTGACGGTCTCGGTGAGCTCCAGCTCCCGGCGGGGTGCGTTCTGCTCCACGATGCCGGCCTTCTCCAGGAGTTCGACGAAGGGGAGGGCGCTGCCGTCGGTGTTGGGGATGCCGGCCGAGTCCAACTCGACGACGACGTTGTCCACCTGCTTGCCGGCCAGGGCGGCCAGCAGGTGTTCGATCATCTCCACCTCCACCTGGCCCTGTTTCAGGCTGGTACGGTGGGCCCGGCGGTTGAGGTTGTCGACCAGGGCCCGGATGGTGGGTTTGCCGGGGAGGTCGGTACGGACGAAGAGGGCGCCCGTGTCGGGGTCGGCGGGTCGCAGGGCCATGTGGGTCTCCTCTCCGGTGAAGAGTCCCACGCCGGAGAGCGAGACGTTCTTCTTAATGGTCCTCTGCAGGCGACTCACCGATTTCCACCTTCGCGCGGATACGTTCGAGCTCTTCGGCCAGCCGACGCACCTCTCGCAGCAGAGCCGGCACGCGACGCAGACTGGCCTGCAGCTTGAGTTCGCGGTCGTGAGCCTGGGCTGGGAAGCCGCTCACGACCGTACCGGACTGCACGTCCTTGGTCACCCCCGAGCGGGCAGCCATGCGCACGTTGTCGCCGACCTGGATGTGTCCATCGACGCCGGTCTGTCCGGCGATGATGACGTTGTCCCCGATGCGGGTGCTGCCGGCGATGGCCGTCTGGGAGACGATAACACAGTGCCTCCCGATTACGACATTATGGGCTATCTGCACCAGATTGTCAACCTTGGTCCCGGCCATAATGTGGGTCTTGTCGAAGCGGGCCCGGTCGATGGTCACGTTGGCCCCGATCTCCACGTCGTCGTCGATCTGGACGATGCCCACCTGGGGGATCTTGTGATGCACGCCCTCGACGGTGGCGTAGCCGAAGCCGTCACTGCCGATGACCGTGTTGGAGTGGATGATGACCCGGTCCCCCAAAAGGCAGCGCTCCCGGATCTTGACCCCGGGGTAGAGGATACAGTCCCTGCCGATGCGGGCCTGTTGTCCGACGTAGACGTGGGGGTAGATGACGGTTCCATCTCCCACGCTGGTTCCGTCGTCGACCACGGCCAGCTCCATCACCGAGACACCCTCTCCCAGACTGGTCCCTTCACCGATGACGGCGCTGGGGTGGACGCCCACGGCCGCCCTGGGCGTCTCCAGGCCGAAGAGCTCCACCACCCGGGCGAAAGCCATGTCCGGGTTGTCCACCACCACCAGAGGCAGGTCGGCGGAGTTGACTCCGGGGCCGACCACAGCGGCCGAGGCCCGGGTCTCCTTCAGGAGTGGCAGGTAGCGGGGGTTGGCCACGAAAGTGATGTCCCCCGGGCCGGCCTCCTTGATGCCGGAGATGCCGGTGATGTGGACCCCGTCGTCACCGACCACCTGGCCGCCGAGCACCTGGGCGATCCGTCCGAGAGCTATGCCGGCCACCAGTCTCACTCCCTGCCCGCGCCGCCCTGGGCGAAGCGACTGTTGAGTAGTGCGAGCACGTCGTCGGTGAGCTCCACCTGGGACGAGGAGTAAAGGACCACCTGCCCCTCCAGCTTGCCCTGGAACTCCTGGATGGTCTTGGCTCGGCCCTTGACGTCGGAGGTCTTGAGCACCAGGTGGTAGCCTCCCTGCTCGGCCGCGTCGTTGACGGCAGTCCGAATGTCGGAGTAGATGCTGTCCATATACTCGAGGGCCTTGGTGGCAAGTTCCTGACGGGATATCCGCCCCAGTGAGTCAAGCTGCACCCGCTTTTCCGTCAGTTCCTGCTCGGCGGCGCTCCGCTGGGCGCTGCCGGCGGCCAGGTTCTCGATCTTTTTCTGCAACTGCTCGACCTCGCTGGCTTTCTCGTCGTAGGTCGCTTGCTTGAGTGCACCCAGCCTTTCCAGTTCCCCGTCCAGGTAGACCTTCCTCTGGTAGCCCTGCCAGACGCGGGACAGGTTCACCACCCCGATCCGCTGGCCGGCACCGGCCGGGGCCTCCCCCCAGAGCCACTGAGCAAGGCAGACGCACCCGGCCACCATCAACAGCGCCGCCGCCGTGCCCGTCCAACCGTGGGGTCTCCAACTCCTTCGCTCCGCGTTGTCGCTCCGGTTCACGCTTCGCTCCTTTCGGGCCTGTTGCACTCCTGGATTGTCGCCGAGCCTACGCGGAAATGCAAGAGGTACCTCTTCGCAGACCTGCCGTCCCTTTAGAAGAACCCGGCGATGCTGAAACTGAAAACCTGGGTATCGTCCTGGTCTTCAGCGTCCAGGGCGAAGGCCCAGTCGAAGGCGATGGGCAGGGGTCCCAGGTTGGGGGCCGTGATCCGCAGCCCGAAGCCGACGGCGTTGCGGAACTCGTCCAGGCCCAGGTCACCGGCCGTAGGCGCCACCTGACCCGCATCCCAGAAGCAGACACCGCGGATCACGTCGCCGATCAGAGGGAAGCCGTACTCCACGCTGGTCAGCAGTCTGGCCTCCCCACCCAGAGGCTGGTTCCCGAAGTGGGAACCGATGCCTCGGAAGTCGTAGCCGCGCACACTGTAGGCGCCACCGGCGAAGTAGCGTTCAAAGATGGGCACGGTGTCCCCGCGCTCGTAGGCCTCGGCGAAGGTGGCCTCACCGGTCACGGCCAGGACGTGTTTGCGGTCGTAGCGGTCCACCCAGACGGTGTGGAAGTACTGTCCGTCCACACCCGACTTCCAGAAGTCCCAGTCGCCACCCAGGAACTCGCCGAAATGCTCGTAGAACCCGGTCACCCGGTAGCCCTGGGTGGGCTGATACCAGTTGTCCCGACGGTCGTAGCTCACCTCCGCCCGCAGGCTGCGGACGTCGCTGGTCCCAGCCAGCATGAGGATGTCGGGAGCGGTAGTGGGATCGATGTCAGAGAGCTCCACGGTCTCCAGCTTGAGGGTGCCCTTGAGCGAGAGCTCGGGAGTGAAGCGGTGACCGAGGGAGACACTCCCACCCCTACGGGCCTCGTCGTAGTCCTCCCGGCGACGGCTGAAAAGGAACCCGCTCAGACCCAGACTGTAGGGCCGGTCGAAGAGCCAGGGCTCGGTGAAGTCAACCCGGAGCATGGTGAGCTCGGTACCGGGCTGGAACTGGAGGCGGAAGTACTGACCGGCCCCGGCGAAGGCGGTTCCGCTCAGGAATTCATCCAGCGAGCCGGGCACACGGGTCCAGTCGAAGTTGCGCTGAACGAAGGAGACGTTGCCGACGAAGCCGGTGTTGGAGCTGATGCCCGCTCCGAAGCTGAAGAGGGCGGTGCGGGCCTCCTCCACGGAGACCTCCACGACGCGACTGTCGAGCGTGCTCCCGGGCTGGAGGTCCAGGTTGACGACGGAGAAGTGACCTCGACCCCGGAGTCGGGTGACGCTGTCGCGCAGGGCGGAGCTGTCCAGCAGCTCGCCGGGGTAGAAGGTGAGGTCCCGGCGGACGACCCTGTCACGGGTCTTGAAGTTCCCCACGATGCGGATTTCGTCGACGTAGAGGGGAGCCCCCTCCTCGAAGCGGTACTCGAGGGTAAGGGTGCCGGGCTCGACGGTGTAGGCGATGCGCGGGGTGATGCGCAGGTTCTCGGCGATCAGGTAGCCACGTTCTCCGTAGAGCTCGGAAATGCGACGCAGGTTGAGCTGGTGCCCTTCCTGGTTGTACAGCTCTCCTTCGCGCAGCTTCAGGGCCTGGCGGATCTCCCGTCCGCTGACGGCCTGGTTCCCGGAGAGGACCACCTCGGCAACCTGGTAGCGGGGTCCCTCCTGGACGGTGATGGTGATGGAGAGGTCCCGCTTGTCCTCGCTGTAGGTGAGCTCGCGGTCCACCACGGCGTCCATGTAGCCGGCCTCCAGGTAGAACTGGCTGATGCGGAGCAGGTCCGTTTCCAGGCGAGCCGGGTCGTAGATGCCCTTGGAGAGGATAAACCTGTAGGGGCGGGTCTGGATGAGTCCCAGGAGCTTGC
>CAZIBA010000272.1:0-685 GCA_964536795.1 uncultured Planctomycetota bacterium
AGCCTTCCTCTATTCAAGATAACTATCCACCAGCTCCGCGGCGAGTATATTACCGTCTCACAAAAAACGGGGTGGAGGCAGGTGAGGAGCTCTGGTCAAATCCTCTATTCACGTTATATCCAGAAATTGGTCTTAGCCACGCTAAGAAACTTGATTAGCTGCATCTAGTACAGTCCGTTGAGTCTTTTCTCACTTCTTCAGATGTCACAAATTACTTAAATGTGACATTATGCAAATTTGTTACCCGGTCGAACGAAACAAGCTTCTGTTAGCCCCGCCTCAATAATACCTCTGACGGTTGACATTAAGGAAGAGAATCGTATATGGTCTATACCAGATAGGAGGCAAAACAAATGAACATAAAGAAACACCGGAATTTTCTAGCTATTATGTTATTAGTCATCGTGCTGATCATACCAACCAACTTGGCACTGGCCCAGACTTCACAGGACATGGTAGATGTTTTGGTTACCTTTTACCAGCCACCAGGTCCTGACGAGATTGAGCTGATTGAAAGTCTGGGTGGTAGCGTCAATAAGGCCTATTATATTGTCCCCACTATCGCAGCTACCATGCCTTCGGAGAAGCTTGATGAGCTTCGTGCCGATTCAAGAGTGAAGTTGGTTGAGCTAGATACTACCTTCTTAGCCTGCTTTGCTGGAGAAGTACTTCCCTGGGGAGTTGA
>CAZIBA010000272.1:695-4442 GCA_964536795.1 uncultured Planctomycetota bacterium
TGCCGAGCTAGTGCACCCTACCTATAAGGGAACAGGAGTTAAGGTAGCCATTCTTGATACTGGGATTGACCTTGACCACCCAGATCTATCAGTGGCTGGTGACGTTACTTTCGTCCCAGATACAACCAATGGGGATGATGATAACGGGCATGGGACGCTTGTCGCTGGTATTGTGGCGGCGTTAGATAATGAAATCGGCGTTATCGGTGTTGCTCCCGAGGCATCCCTTACTCAGTGAAAGTTATAAATTGCAATGGTAGTGCAGTGATGAGCGTTGTCCTGAGTGGTATTGAGTGGGCAGTGAACAATAATATGCAGGTGATAAATATGAGTTTTGGTGGCATATTGAATATGCCGTTGGCAATAAGAGAGGCATTAGATAGCGCTTACAATGCTGGTATTGTCTTAGTCGCTGGTGCCGGCAATGGAGGTAATGCCAGTGGTGATGGAGAAAATATGTGGTCCCCAGCCCGGTGTAAGCCGGTCATTGCCGCGGGTGCTACCAATGAACAGAATGCCCGCTACACCTACTCCAGTACTGGCTACACCTTAGAACTGATGGCACCCGGGGTAAATATTTACTCAACCGCTATGGGTGGTGGCTACGGGTATATTACAGGGACATCGGCATCATCGCCTCACGTTGCTGGAGCGGCTGCCCTGCTTATCGCTTCCGGTATGACAAGCAACGTTGATATTCGGCACCGGCTAAGGAACTCAGCAGAGGACCTAGGAGACCTGGGATGGGACACCAAATTTGGTAACGGAATGGTAAACGCTGACCTGGCAATTAATTTCACCGAGCCGCCAGACCAGAGCGCTCCTACTACAACCATATCCTTGAGTGGAACAATGGGGGGTTATGACTGGTACATTTCGGATGTGGAGGTAACACTCTCAGCTACGGACGATGTGGGCGGCTCAGGCGTGACGGAAACCAAGTATAGCCTCGACAGTGGACAGACCTGGCAAACCTACACCTCACCTTTCACCGTCACCACCGAGGGTGCTAATTTGCTGGTGTTAGCCCGGTCTTGGGACAATGCTGGCAATGACGAAGGACCACCGGCATTTGAGACATTTAAGATTGACAAGACACCACCTATCTTAACTGAGACCGCTATCCCAGCCGAGATAGCGAGAATAAGGAAGAGTGCAATGGTACCTGTTGACTACAGTGGTACGTCTGAAGACTTACTTTCAGGTTTCCCCTCCGGCGCAGTCAACACGGTGCTGATTGACGAGTATGGGGTGTTTGACCAAGATTTAGGCTTTCCCCTTTCGGGAACGGTTTCGGTGGAGGCATGGTGCGAAGGTGGGGATAAGGATGGCCGCACCTATATCTTCCGGCTTACCGCCCATGACGTTGCTGGTCATGAAGCATCTGCTGAAGCCGTCGTTACCGTTCTTCACCCATAACCAAACAGTATAATTTACCATAAGCGTATAATAGCATATAATAAGGAATATTGGCTGCCAGAAAGGGAGCTAAGGTGAATTGGCGGAGATGGTATAGAGTAGTAAATGCAGCCATGGCACTGACTATGGTGGTGGCCTTGCTATTTGTTCTTGCCCTTCCATCAATGGTGCAAGCAGCTAAGGATGCTCCACTAATCCATCATGCCTCAGTCCAGCCTACAAAGGTTCACCCCGGCGACACTATGACGATAACCGCCGAGGTCTTTGACCCTTCCGGAATTGAATCGGTCACCGCCGACATGGGCGGGATTGAGGTAGTCTCATTAAGCTTGATAGAAGGCTCTATCTATGATGGAACATGGCAGGGGCAGTGGCTGGTGCATGATACCAGAGCTAGAGACTATGTTACCACCATCGTGGCTACCGACTCTCTGGGAAAGAGTTCAGCCACGGACATAGTCTGGCGCGACCCGCAGACATACGAGCGATATTATGTTCAAAATGAAACACTGCAAACAACCACCAGCACCAACTGGGTGGACGCCCTGACCCTGACCTTCACCCCCAATGTCGCCGGGGACTTCCTGGTTCTTAACTACGCTACCCTGAGTAATAGCTCTACCTCTTACTATACCGAATGGCAAATAATCTATGACGCAACGGTGCTGACTAGCGGAGTAGTTGCTCCAGTCGATGTTGATGAACGCGCTACCGCCGGTACTCATGGAATTATCACTCTCAGCAAGCAAGAGTATATCTTTAGGGTACAATTTAGAACTAGTAATGCCGCCGGCACCGCCTCCATAAGCAACTGCTCTTTAGCCGCCGTGTCCACCTCCGACTATCACCATACTGACGGAACCGATGGTTCAACCACCGCGGAGACCTATCAGGATGCTGCCACCCTCACCTTTACCCCTGCCACCGCAGGAGATTATCTGGTGCTAGGCTCAATGGGAATTGCCAACAGTTCGACTACTGAGTCCACATATGCCCAGTTGTATTATGATACCGGTGCTACCTCCTGGGGAGAAGTAGTGCGCATGCCACCAGTGGCACTACAGTATGCAACATATGCAGTTACGAGGAAGGCAACACTTACGGCGGATTCGCACACCTTTAAGATTCAATATCGGCGGCAGACGGCTGGCAGCTCAACGGCATATATCAAGTATGCTCGCATCACTGCGATAAGGCTCAGCGACCTGGGTGATGCTGAATATGCGGAAAGCGAGTCGGAATCAGCAACCAGCACAATCGACTACTCTGCAATTAAAACAACCCTCACTTTTGACCACACCACCTACGAGAACCACCTTCTGATTGCCTTTGCATTGCTTAAGGGGGACGTTACAAATAAGAATTTCTATGCTGCCTCATATATAGATGGTGCGATTGACGACGAAAGGGTAATACGACCCAAGGATGTCACAACTTATCTTCCGCTCTATACCTGTGAGCATCATTATTTCAGCTCGGCTTCACATACTACTGAAATCAGGTATAAAACTGAGCTAAAGTCCCGCACCGCCAATATCAAGAACGCCCGGATTCTGGCTTTCCGGCTGGATACGCTTAATCCGTTTGAGGACTCAGGACACACCACTTATTGCAATAACTTCAATTCTGCCCCTCTGAACACAGGCTATATACAGGGCTGTTATTTTCAAGTCAGCCATAACTTCACTGTGGCTTATTATGATAACGACGGGAGTAAGGTATTGTCTGACGGAGTCTTATCCGATGCCAATGGCGTGGTAAATAGCCTTTGCATCTTTTCTAACTATCCCACGTCAGCACCGGGAACCTGGCATGCGGTAATATACGATGATAGTGTAGCTTCCCCGCCAGCTACATATACCGCAAATGACCCCAACAGTATCAGGGAGTGCACCTTCACCGTTACTCAGGAGGCAATTCCTGAGTTTCCCACCGTAATGGCAGCTATTGTGGTAGCCGGGCTTTGCTTCGGCATTTACTACTGGATGAGGAAGAGGAGACTGGTTCATGTCAAAGCTTAGAATCTTCTTCATCTTCTCGCTGGTGCTACTCGGAGTGCTGGTGGTCTTCACCGTATTTCGGCCGATGGTCTCAGGGGAGAAATATAGCGAGGTGAGCCGGGAATCGGTGATTCAGGGAGATGACCAGTGGATAATTGAGTTCGATATCATCAATAAAGAGGGTGAAGATACCAGCTACATCATCAACTGGTCCACAGGTGGAGAGACCTACAGCGAGACGGTATTGATAAAAGATGGGCAAAAATTCACATGTATACGGCACTTCTACCCGGCGACAGTAAGCGAAGGCAAGGTGCATCTAACCATC
>CAZIBA010000273.1:0-4428 GCA_964536795.1 uncultured Planctomycetota bacterium
CGAGAGGCAGGAAGCTCACGAAGGGGAACTTGCTCATCACGACGATGCCTGAGAGCTCCCCCCCTTCCTCCCCAAAGAAGGCGTACCCACGGTACTTCGGACGCCAACGCAGCTCCTTGAGAGCCGCCTGCAGGTGGTCGAGAGCTTCGACGCTGCTGATCCCCTGCAGGGCCAATACGTCGGCGTCGGTTTCCTTGATGAGACGGGCTATCCTGTCCAGGTGAGCCACCAGCCGGGGATCCAGTTTCTCCTCCGCCTCTTCCTCGGTCACTTCTGTGCTGCCGGCTTCAGGCTGTGGTTCACCCTCCCCTTCCTCGACGCCTTCGGCGGGCTCCTCGGCCTCCTCCGCCTGGGCGTCCGTGGGAATCGGGACCAACTCCACCGGTTCCGTGGTCGCTTCGGCGATCTCCTCGTCGATGCGGCCGATGTAGGAGCGCAGACCACGCTCCCGTGCGCCTGCAGCAGCAACGGCATGGAAGGCCTCCCTGGCTCCCTCGAGGTCCCCCGCCTCGTACAGGTCCACCGCCCGAGCGTAGGCATCTTCCAGCTCGGCGATGCGAGCCTGGCGCACCTGTTCCTCGGCAGACGGCCCCTCAGCTTCTGCCGGGGCCTGGGGCTCCGCAGGCGCCTCGGCGGGGACTTCTCCAGGCCAGGCTCCTTGGTCGGCTAGCATCGCGCAGTTGAGGGTGGCCACCGTGAGCCGGGCCTTGGTGAGCGGACGTCTGTAGCCGGAAGTGAGTGGGAAAGCACATCCCAGCAGGAGAGACCCCGCAAGCAGAGCAGCAACGATGACCGTGGACCTCTTGGCAACGAGTCTGACCATCGGCATCCCCTTCTCTGACACCATTTGATGCGGCTTCGATCTCCGCCAGGCCACGGGGGTCGGCCTGACACCTCAGTGTAGCGATTCCCGTGCCGATGACAAGCGGCAAGTGAGGCATTTCACTGGGGGGCGGAGACGTCGGGTGCATCCCTCGGGCCCTGGCTCCGACGCCCGCTGGGGGGCAAGCGCGTTCACATTGCTAAACTGTAGTCGGACTTCTGAACACCTTACCAGCGCACCGCCGCCACAGAGCAGCCACAAGGAAGTCCGCCCTCTCATTCATAAGGCCTTGTCAGCACACATCTTAGGGAGCCCACATACCGGACGATAGAGGGAGGGCCGCTCTGGACAGGGTCATGGCGCGGCATTTGCTAACAGGAAGGGGGAATGTATCTGCACCATGATGAGAGGAAAGCGTAGATGCTGAGAGAGCTCTTGTTCACCTTGATGGCGCTCATGCTTCTGCCACTCGTAGCCGATGCTGACATCGTCCTGGTGGACAACTCCTTCTTCGATGCCAGCGGGGAGTTCATCAGCAGTCGAAGTTCACCTGGCGGCATCGACGCCACCGATGGATGGACCAGTGACTTCATCCTCGAATGGACCATCGTAAACGATGACAACAGCGCCAGCGGCTTCTGGGAATATGAGTACCGCATCACGGACGGCGGCGGCTACACCCCCACCACTCCGGATGTCAGCCACTGGATCCTCGAAGTGAGCACCTTCATCACTGCGGACAACGTGGACACGTACATTTTCGAGAGTTCGGTGGCCTTCGAAGACCCCAAGCTGTACGGCAAGGACCTCACTCCCGATCCATACGACCCAGGGGGGAACAAGGGCAATCCCAACCTGCCCGTCGACCTCTACGGCATCAAGTTCGAGGTTGAGACCGGGGATTCCTACACCTGGAGCTTCCAAAGCCTCCAGGCGCCGATGTGGGGTAACTTCTACGTGAAGGACGGCGCGCCGGGAAGCGATGTTGTGGCCACGGCCTGGAACACGGGCATCACCGACACTACCGGGCCAACCGAATCGACCACCGACTTCACGCCCTGGATCCCGGTCCCCGACACTTTCTCGGGAGGCGGGGGCCCGCCCATTCCGGAGCCCTCGTCCCTGCTGCTCTTGGCCGTGGGCGCGTCCTCGATCGCTGGGTACCGTCGGCTCCGCCGACGATCCTGAAACTTCTCGTCTGCGTTGGGATATGACTGGTCTGCCGGGCGCTGTCTGCCTTTCGGTGCGTCCGGCGGGCAGTGAGGTTCCCGGCCCGCAGGGCCTGATTGGCCAACGTTCTTCTCCTGTCTTGTCTTGTTCGCGACCCCTGAGCCGCCAACGTTCTTAGCCTCTCCCCGTTGCCCTCCCTCGCAGAAAGCTCCGTATCGGTTGGGGCAGATCGGCGCTCAGCTGTGTTTCGGCAAGCCGGCTTCAGGGCGAGCCACAGCCCAGACTTCTGCCCAAGGCACCCGTTCGATGCCGGGCGGGGGCCGCCGTTGGGCTTCTGCCGATGTTCAGTTTTTGAAACACCTTTCACCCCTGGCGTTCCCGGGCCAGGCGGGGCACGATTCCTGCAACCCACGGGCCCGGGGCACCACGTCATAAAGCCTTGCCACGAAAGGCTTAGGCGGCCGGTCGTGTGATGGGCGGCTGAAGAGGGACGGCCAGGGGCCACTAAGGCACGTGTTTTGCTCACAGGTAACAGCGTTCGGGCTCGAAGTGTGTCTACTTCCACCGTAGTCCTGAGGGAGGAGCCCTGCTGAGGTGGCGGTGGGCTTTTCGAGCGGGCAAGCGAGGGTCCTCTGGCGGCCCGCGGCCGTCTCAGAGGACCGTCGTCAGGTTGCCGGAGGGCGTTGGACGATGTCCCAGTCCCTCCAAACCGAATGAAAGGCGACGACCCTACCCGTCCCAACTGAGGTGACGCGGAGAGGAGGGGCTTCTTGCCTGAGGTGGTGAAGCCGGCGATGAAGCGGTTGGCTCCTCCAAGGACACGCAGGGCCAAGCTCCTTATTGAGGAGTTGGAGCCCCGGATTGCACCCACGGTCCTGACCGTCGGCTCGGCCGGGGCCGAGGAGGAAGCTCCCCTCACCGTAGCGATCGCTCCCCTCGGCGGGCCCCTCCAGGACGCCTCCCCAGACCCACTCCTTCTCGACCTCCCCCAGGTCTTCACCGACATCTCCGAGCTGGAAGCGACCCTCTTCCTCACTGAGGCCGCCGGTGGGCCCACGGCCAGCCAACTCGACCTCATACTGACCGGTGGCGAGGAGGGGTCGGGTGGCCAGGAGCCCAGCGGCGGGGCGTCAAGCCTCATTACCGGCGTCACCCCCTACATGTGGTACCGCGGCTGCGGACCCACGGCCGTGGGCATGGTCATCGGCTACTGGGACACCCACGGCTACGACAACCTGGTCCTGGGCGATGCCTCCGACACCTCGGGCAACCTGGCCAACATCCAGGCCATGATGGCCAGCTCCGAGCACTACAACGACTACTCCCTTCCAATCGACGATTCGGGTACGGGCATACTCCTTGATGCGTCTTCCTTGGGTGGTGCTCACACGGACAACTGCGTGGCCGACTTCATGCAGACGTCCTGGTCCGCCTGGATGCAGTACTACGGCTGGAGCCGGTTCTCCCGGGTGGACAATGGTTTCGAGGGTTGGGCCGGACTGCAGGGCTACAGCGACGCCGACACCTGGAACGAGGTCTACGGTGCCGATTCCTGGGGCAACTTCGTTGCCGAGATCGATGCTGGCTACCCGGTGGTCTTCCTGGTGGACACCAACGGTGACGGGGCCACCGACCACTACATCACCGCTGTCGGCTACGACGACAGCACCATGCAGTATGCGGCCTACAACACCTGGAACAGCAGCCTGCACTGGTACGACTTCGCCCTGGTGAGCGAGCACCAGGCGTGGTCCATCTATGGAGCCACCTACTTCCGGCCGGGTGCTTCCATCACCAGCGTCTCCATCGAGCTCGATGCAGCCAGCGACACCGGGGTCTCCTCCTCCGACGGCATCACCAGCGACAACATGCCCGTGTTCAACGTGACGGTGTCCAGCCCGGGCACCATCTACCTGGACTATGACAACGACGGCAGCTACGACGAATCGCTGGAGGTGCCCGAGGGCCGCACCTATTCGTTCCAGAACGGCCCTGCCTACGGGGACGGTGACCATACCGTCGGCGTCCATTTCACGACGACCAGCGGCGCGGAAGCGGATGCAAGCCTTGACATCACCATCGACACGGTGGCCCCGGGGGCGCCCCTCCTTCCCGACCTCAACGCCCTGAGCGACAGCGGCCTCTGGAGCACAGACAACCTCACCAACGATACGACTCCGACCCTCAACCTGACTGGCTTCGGCACCTACTACCGCCTGTACCGCGGCGCCGTGCAGGTGACCGGTGACTACGCCAGCGCGGCTTCCTTCACCGAGGCGTCGCCTCTCAGCGATGGTAACTACACCTACACCCTGACCGCTGTGGATGCTGCGGGGAACGAGTCCGCGGCGTCGGAGGCCCTGACGGTGACCATGGACACTATCGCCCCGTCTGCAGCCAACGTCCCTGACCTCCTGGCAGCGAGCGACACCGGG
>CAZIBA010000274.1:0-4425 GCA_964536795.1 uncultured Planctomycetota bacterium
CACCCCCGACCTGATGCCCTCCGACATCACCGGCACCGACGTCATCGAGGAGGACCGTTCTACCGGCAAACGGGTGATGCGCTTCGTCCGCGGACCCCTCTTCGCCCAGGTCATCCTGGCCGACGAGATCAACCGCACCCCACCCAAGACCCAGGCCGCTCTCCTTCAGGCCATGCAGGAGTACCAGATCACCGCCGGCGGGAATACCTACGACCTGGAGAAGCCCTTCTTCGTCCTGGCCACCCAGAACCCCATAGAACAGGAGGGCACCTATCCCCTGCCCGAGGCCCAGTTGGACCGCTTCATGTTCTGCCTCTTCATCGACTATCCCAACCGCGACGAGGAACGGGCCATCATCAAGACCACCACCAGCGACTTCGAAGGCCAGCCCCAGACCGTCCTCTCCGGACCCGACATCCTCCGGATACAGCAGATCGTCCGTCGCATCCCCGTCAGCGACCACGTGGTGAACTACGCCGTCGAGCTGGCCCGCAGGACCCGACCCGCCGAGGCAGAGGCCCCCGACTTCATCCGCGACTGGCTTTCCTGGGGCGCCGGACCCCGGGCCGCCCAGTACCTTATCCTGGGGGCCAAGGCCAAGGCCATCTTCGACGGCCGCTACAACGTGAGCTGCAACGACGTGCGCGCGGTGGCCAAACCCGTGCTCCGCCACCGCATCTTCACCAACTTCAATGCCGATGCCGATGGCGTCACCCTGGATGACATCGTGGAACAGCTCCTGAGCGTGGTGCCTGAGCCGGCTCCCGAGAACTACTGAGCCGGGGCCCCGGAATGCCGGGTCCGTCCACAACCCGCGCGCTCGGCCTCCTGGACTCGCTGCAGGTGCAGATGGACGGACTTCGGATCGACTGACCGGGGGAGCCGGCTGGCTTGCGGACCGGCATCTTGGCTCTATAGAGAGGTGGGTGTGTGACCAAACGGAAGACGAGTAGCGAGCGACCAGCGGCCAAGAAGCGGACCGCGGCCAGGAAACCGACCAAGAGAGCGCCGGGGAAGCGGACGACCGCCACGAAGCCCACGAGGAAACGGGCACCGAAGGGGACGGCCAAGCGGCCCCGGCCAGAGGCCCCGGGCGGCTCCAAGGCCCCCACCCTTCAAGAGGTCGTCACCGCCCTCCAGGAAGCAGCTCTCATCCGCGCTGAGGAGGTGACCCTCAGCCCCGAGGCAGCGCCCACTGAGCCGGTCGCCTTGGCCCCGGGGCTGTGGAGCCGGCTCCGCCGGGCCCTCTTCACCCGGGTGCGTCTCGGCCCCCGGCACAAGCCCCTGGCTGACATCCTCCGGGAAGCCCACTGGGTGGACCCCGAGGAACTCGACCGGGCCGAGCGGGAGGTCTCCGAGGATGGTCAGCCGTTGGGCAAGCTCCTGGTCGACCGCGGGCTCATCAGCCTGGAAACCCTGCAGACCGCCCGGCGCATACAGCAGGAGACCGGCCAGCCCTTGTGGCGGACCCTGGTGAATCTCAACTACATCCTCCCCGGGCAACTGGCCAACGTCCTGAAGCAGGAGCTCTACCTCCCCTTCCTGGACTCCAAGGACGTCCGTCTGGGCGAGGCCCTGATGGAGCTCCACCTGCTGAGTCGCCAGCAGCTCGACGAGGCCCTCAGGCTGCGACGGAAGACCAGTCGTCCCTTCGGCCAGTTGCTGGTCGAAAGCGGCCTGCTCAGCGAGGCCCAGCTTGCCCTGGGTCTGGCCCGTCAGTACCGGGTGACCATGGTCGACCTGGGCGAGCAGCCACCCCAGCCCGAGGCCTTCGACCAACTGCCGACCAGCCTGATAGTCGAGAACCTGGCCCTGCCTATCCGCTACCTGAACGACGAGTTGGTGGTGGCCTGCGCCGACCCCCAGCGCATCAGCTTCGTGCGCAACCTGGGGGCGGCGTTGGGGCTGACGGTCGTCCCGGTGGTGGCTCCCACATCACAGGTCGAGGAGGCGATCACGATGGCCCTGAGCAAACGCGGTGAGACGGCATCACCGGCCCCAGTGGAGGAGGTCCTGGCCCCCGAGCCCGAGCCGGGGTCCGCTCCCACGGTGACCGTCGGGGAGCAGCCCAACATCGTCAATCTGGTGGACACCATCCTGACCAACGCCATACGGGTGCGGGCCACCGACATCCACATCGACCCCCAGGTCGAAGGTCTGCGGGTGCGCTATCGGATCGATGGGGTGCTCCACGACGTGCTCCAGGTCCCTCCGGCTTCCGCCAGCGGCGTCGTCACCCGCATCAAGGTGATGGCCAACCTGGACATCGTGGAACGGCGACTGCCCCAGGACGCCCACCTCACCGTACGCACCCAGGACCGGTCGGTGAACATGAGGGTGGCCAGCGTGCCCACCGAGCTGGGCCAGAAGCTGGTGCTCCGGGTGCTGGACGAGGCCCGGGTCATCGCCGGACTCGGCCGCCTGGGTCTGGAGGACGAGCAGCGGGAACTCGTGGAGGACTTCCTCACCAAGCCCTACGGGATGCTCCTGGCCGTGGGCCCGGTGGGAAGCGGGAAGACCACCACGCTCTACACCTGCATGAGCCAGGTCAACGCCCCGGGCAAGAACCTGATGAGCATCGAGGACCCCGTCGAGTACCGCCTTCAGGGGGCCAACCAGCTCCAGGTCTTCCGTCGCATCGGCTTCGACTTCGCGGCCGGGCTCCGGGCCATCCTCCGTCAGGACCCCGACGTCATCATGGTGGGCGAGATCCGTGACGACGAGACGGCCAAGACGGCCATACGGGCCGCCCTCACCGGGGTCTTCGTCATGAGCACCATGCACGCCCAGGACGCCCCGGCCACCGTCAGCGCACTCTTCAACTTCGGCATCCCAGGCTTCCTGGCCAGCACCGCCCTTCTGGGCATCGTCGCCCAGCGACTGGTCCGCCGAATCTGTCCCCAGTGCAAAACCGACTACAAGCCCACCACCGCCCTCCTGAAGCAGCTCGGCCTGCCCACCAAGGGCGGAGGTCGACCCCGGGCCTTCTACCGGGGTCAGGGTTGTGACCACTGCTTCCACACCGGCTACTACGGTCGGACCGGCATCTTCGAAGTCCTCCCCATGAGCGAGGAGATCAAGGACCTGGTCTTCCGGGAGACCGTCAAGGAGGTCCTGGCCCAGGTGGCCCGTGACCTGGGGCTTCAGACCCTGAGCCAGAGCGGACTCAACCGGGTAGTGGACGGCACCACGACCGTGGAAGAGTACTTCCGTGTCATCTGGACCTGACCGCCACATGGAGCCGGGCCTCGCCGCCCAGCAGCTCTTCGCCCACCACCTCAGCGGGCGAGGGTTGAAGCTCACCCGCCAACGGCGTGCCGTGCTCGCTGTCGCCGTCGCGATGGAAGGGCACTTCGAAGCCGACGAGCTCCACCGTCGGCTACAGGAGGCCGGAAGCCGGACCTCCAAGGCCACCGTCTACCGCACCCTGGAGCTGCTGGTGGCCAGCGGCGTCCTCCGCCAGGTCAGCCTGGGCGAACGCCACGCCCACTACGAACACGCCTTCGGCCACCGCCACCACGACCACCTGGTCTGCATTCATTGTGGCCGGGTCATCGAGTTCAGCTCCCCCAGGCTGGAACGGATGCAGAAGGAGATCTGCCGGGAGCACCGGTTCACTCCGCTCGGACACCGGATGCGGATTATGGGTCTGTGTCGGAAGTGCGCCGGGAAGGGGACCGGTTAGTCGGGGAAGAGCTCCCGGGCTTTGGCCGTCAGCCGCCGGCCCAGTTGCAGGCAGCGCTCCCGGGAGAGCTGCTCCCGGGGCGCCCGGGTGGAGACGGCCCCGAGGTGAAGAAAAGGCGGACCTGCTGTGATCCCTCCGGAGTAGACCAGCATCCCCCGCACCAGCAGACCGGCGATGATGGTCATCTCGGCGAAACTCGCCCCACCCCCGCCCGGCCAGTTCTGCGAGCAGAAAACCGCCCCCAACTTGCCGGCGAAAGGATGACGCTCCCCACCACCTGAACCCTCGTCGAGGAAACGCTTCATCTGCCAACTGCAGGTTCCCTCGTAGGTGGGCGAACCGAAGGCGACGGCCGAACTGTCCCGGACGAAGCCCCAGTCCAACTCATCGACGGACATGGTCCGGGCTTCAGCACCCTCCGAGCGGGCACCCTCAGCCACCAGCTCGGCCATCTCCCGGGTGTTGCCGGTCTCGGAGTGATAGATGACGGCCACCTTCATCGAGCCCTCACCTCGAGACCAGCAGAGCAGCCAGTATCAGAACGGCCAGCGCCAGCGCCCCGGCCGCCACGATCCAGAGGAGCTTCCTGTCGGCCACTGCCCGCCGGGCATGGGTGCCACCGATGGGAGCGAAGACCTGACTGGGTTCCTCCTCCACCCGTTCCAGGAGTTCTGCCTCTCGGTCGGAGCTGGCCAGCCGCGGCCGCCGTCCGCTGAGCAGTCGACGTACGTCGGCCACCA
>CAZIBA010000275.1:0-241 GCA_964536795.1 uncultured Planctomycetota bacterium
ACCTGTCTGCCATAGTACTCTTCTTCGGCGTGGAGCAGGAACCGCGCAAGTAGCCGCACACGTGTCTCAGACCCGAAGAGCTTCCGTAGCATGGTCATCGGTCTGGCTCGCACCACCGCGGCAAGGACCACAACTGTCACAACGACCACGACAACTACTGCCAACACAACCAGCAACGCTTTTGGATACAATCTGTATCCAATCGGATACTTATTGTATCAAACTGCCAAGACTGTGCAAG
>CAZIBA010000275.1:251-4399 GCA_964536795.1 uncultured Planctomycetota bacterium
GGACGAGCTCCTCGCCGAACGCACGGATGGCGGCGAGGGATTGGGCTTCGTCGAGCGTAGCGAAGACGAAGTCGCCGGGAGCGCTCTGCTTGAGGGCACCGAGGGCCACACCCACGTCCAGCCCCCGTTGCACCTCACCGCGAAGCCAACCCCAGAGGAAACCGGCCGTGCAACTGTCGCCCGTCCCCAGCCGATCGACGATCTCCAGGTCGTAGGTCCTGGTCTCGTAGAACTCGCCCCCAGCCAGCACGACCGCAGTGAGCTGGCTTCGCCACTGGGAGATGAAGGCCCCGGTAGTGATGGCCACGGCCTGGACCTTGAAGGTGTCGGCGAGCTTCCCGGCCAGGTCCCGGCAGGTCGGGGCTTCGATGTCAAAGAGCTCACGGGCGTCGCTTTCGGAGGTGATGAGGAAGTCGGTGAGCTCCATCAGCTCTGCCATCGTGGCCCGGGCTTCCGTGGGACCCCAGAGCTTGGAGCGGTAGTTGAGGTCTATGCTCACGGTGAGGCCCGCGGCCTTGGCCGTCTTCAGGGCCTCGACCGTGGCCTGTCGGCAGGAGTCGCTCAGGGCCGGGGTGATGCCCGAGGTGTGGAAGTGACGGGCGCCACTGAAGACCCGGCCCCAGTCGACGTCACCGGGCTTGAGCTTGCTGGTGGCCGAGCCCTTGCGGTCGTAATAGACGGCCGAGGCCCGGGGGCTGGCACCGGGCTCGAAGAAGTAGAGGCCCACCCGGTCGTCGTCGGTCCAGAGGACGTGGGAGGTATCGACGCCGTGCAGGCGCACCTGGTTCTCGACAAAACGGCCCAGGGGGTTTCGGGTGAGCCGGGTGACGTAGGCGGTGGGGGTCCCCAGCCGGGTCAGGGCCACGGCCACGTTGGCCTCGGCCCCCCCAGCTCGCATGTCCAGCTCGGCCCCCTGCTCCAGACGGTGGAACCGTCGGGGCGACAGCCTGACCATCGTCTCGCCGAACGTCACCACCTCGGCCACGGGACCCCTTCCTCACAGGTAAGCCTCGGGTTCTCGGCCGAGTGTACCAACGGTGGGGCTGTCCGTCCACCCTTCCGGTGCGACCGAAGGGCCGACCTTTGCTGTTGGCAGTGGGCGTCGGCTTCCCTATAATGAGAGGCAGGGCTTGGGGGAGCGTCTCAGGAAGAGGCATAGGCCCTGGTTGCGTCTGGTCTCACGGTGCGAAGGGAAGGACCGGGCCGGTCCCGACGAGCGGAGAGGCACGGCCTCTTTCGTGCTGCCGTTCCGACGCGTCCGGGACAAGCTTCTCTCGGGCTGGCCCTGCTTACCGTCGAGACAAGCGAAGCTTGTGGGAACACTTATGAAGGCAAGAGAACGGTCGAGCCGAGGGAGCGCAGTGCGGCCCAGCCCTTCGACTGGGCTCAGGACCTCCGGCCCTTCGACTGAGCTCAGGACCTCCGGCCCTTCGACTGGGCTCAGGACCTCCGGCCCGTTGACGGGGCTGGTCGCTGTTGCCGTCGTTCTCCTGGCCGTCGCAGCCAGCTCGCCCGCCCCTGCCCAGGAGCCGAAGGCCCAGACCGCCGTCGAAGGGCCGGCCCCGGCCATTTCGCTGTCGGCCGACTTCGACAACGGCTCGCTTGGGGACTGGCGGCTGCCGGGCCCGGACCGCGTGGAGATCACCCTGACCGAGGCCTCGCGCGGGGTGTGGTTCCACTTCCGCATCGAGGGTGTCAAGGGACGGACCATCACCTTCGTCGTGGCCATCCCGGCCAGCCGAAACCTGCGCTCCTTCACTGCCCACTACTACGACAGGGCCAACCGTCCGGCCTACTCCTACGACCGGAAGCAGTGGGAGCTGGCCGACCCGGCGCGGGTGGACGAGGAAGCGCGGACCATGACCTTCCAGGTCACCTTCAAGCAGGACCCGGCCTGGGTGGCCTACTCCCTTCCCTACACCAACGACACACTGGAGGCGCTGCTGGCCGAGTTCGCCGACAGCCCTTACCTGCGGGTCCGCCGACTGGCCACCAGCGCCGAGGGCCGACCGGTGCACTGGCTGGTCATCAACGAGAACCCCGACCGCACGGACCAGGGCAGCAACGAGGTGCTCTGGCTGGTGGCCCGGGAGAACGGTTGGGAATCGCCCGGGAGCTGGATGGCCGACGGTCTGGTCCGTTTCGCCCTCGCCGACGAGGAGGAGGCCAAGGCCTTCCGCCACCAGGTCATCGCCAACGTCATCCCCATCCTTTCCCCCGACGCGGTGGCCGGGGGCTGGATGCTCTACCCGGTGGGGGAGGGCAAACAGATTTACCTGCCCGCTGCCTACGACCGGGACCTCCCCGAAGTGCGTGGCCTCACCGGGGCCATCAGCCAGTGGATGAACCGAGGGCGGACCATCGACTTCGTCCTCCGCCTGCACTCCTTCGGGTGGATGTACACCCAGCACGAGTTCCGCCAGGAGAAGTACATCGACCAGAACCAGGTCAGGTTCGACGGACTGATGGATCGACTGCACCGGGCCATCCCCCAGAGCCGCTGGGTACGCGAGCACGTCCTGCCGGGAACCGGGCTCATCAGGTACTGCTACCGCAACTTCCGCATCTCCGGAGGCACCATCGCCCTGGGCCTGGGGGCCAAGGGCAACAGCATGACCCCGGCCGACTTCCAGGAGATCGGCCGGGCCCTGGGACAGGTGCTGGTCAGCCTGTACGTCCCTCAGTTCATGCTGCCGGCGGAGTAGCCCGAGCGGGGGCGAGAGCGACAGCCCCAGACCGAAAGGAGTCCACAACGATGCGAGCCCTGACCTCTGTGATGCCCGTCGCCCTGGTGCTGCTGCCCTGCTGGCTGCTGCTGTTGCGGGCGGCCGAGTGCGCCCCCGGGCCGGACCAGGAGCGCCCGGTCACCATCGCCACGCTTCAGCCCCGCGGGGGCAGGAAGATCGACCCCTTCAGCAAGGACTTCGACGTCACCAGGGTCCGTCCCCTGATGGAGGAGAACCTGGAGAACATCTACTCCCTGCTGGAGGAGGCCGGCCGCCAGGGGGCCGACATCGCCCTGGCCCCCGAGGACATCCAGGGCATCGCCTCCTACGCCCTCCACATCAAGACCAAGGCCCCGGACAGCGACGAGAACCTCTACCTCTCCCTCATCGAGACCATACCCGGGCCCATCACCCGCCGACTGGCCGGAATCGCCAAGAAACACAAGATGAACGTGGTCGCCGGGATGTACCAGAAGATCGATCTGGGCACGAGCACGCGCTATTACAACGTGGCCGTGGTCTTCGACCGCGAGGGGGGCATCGTGGGCGTCTACCGCAAGGTCCACCTCCCCTCCTTCGAGAAGTGGACCCTCAGCCGGGGGACCACCTACCCGGTCTTCGAGCTGGACTGCGCCCGGGTGGGCATCGCCATCTGCTTCGAGATAGACTTCCCCGAGCCTGCGCGCATCCTGGCCCTCTCCGGGGCCGACCTCATCCTCAACCCCACCCTGGGAAAGGCCCGGGCAGAGCGGGGCCTCATCGATGCCTGCCTCTACCGCACCCGGGCCATGGAAAACTCGGCGCACCTGGTCGTCAGCGAGTACGGCTCAGGAGGCAGCGGCGTCATCGACTTCACCGGGAAGGTGGTGGCCGAGCGGCGGGGGGAAGAGAACGTGGTGGTCGTCGCCACCCTGGACCTGGCCAAGGAGCGCATCGACCCCAGCGAATGGTGGCGTCACCTCAACGGGACCGACAACGTCCGGGCCATGCGGACCCTGGAGCGCCGACCCCAGACCTACGGCCTCCTCCTGGACCCCCATCCGCCACTCCTGGAACGCTACCCGGACGTCAAGCTGGTCACCGAGCCCGAAGAGATGGACCGGGCCTATGAAGCCGTCAGGTACTGAGGGGCGGGGCCTGGCCCGCCGTCGGCCGTCACCGGCCCATCCTCTTTGAGGGGGACGATGAAGCAACCAAGCTTCGCTTGTCTCGACGGTAATCAGGGCCAGCCCGAGAGAAGCTTCTCTTGGACGCGTCCGAAGGGCAGTACGAAAGAGGCCGTGCCTCTCTTCTGGATTGTCCTGGCTCTGGGCCTCCTGACCTTTGGTTGCCGCCGAGCGCGCGCCCCGGCGGAGAGCCAAGGGGAGGAGAGCACAGCGGCCCCAGCCGGTGAGGAGCTGGTCATCATCTCGCCCCACTGGG
>CAZIBA010000276.1:0-4398 GCA_964536795.1 uncultured Planctomycetota bacterium
CCGACGGTGGCGTGCTCGAACACGCCATCACCTACCCCGAAGGCGTCAGACCGGAAACCACCGTGGTCATACTCAAGCCCGAGACCCTGCGCCGACACAGCTCCACCCCGGGGCACATCATGGACATCTTTTCCAAGACCGGTCTCTACATAGTCGGCGCCAAGCTCCTCCGTCTCTCCATCGCCCAGGGAGAAGAGCTCTATCAGCCCCTGCGCACCGTCTTCGTGGACAGGCTCAAGCCTGACCTCCGCCGACAGCTCAAGCAGCTCCTCGACGAAGCCCTGGATTTCACCGTGCCCGGTGAGCTCTACGACCGTATCGCCGAGCTGCTCAAGGAGCTGAACGCCGAGTGTGAGTTCCACAAGATCGTCGCCTACATGACCGGTGGGGCCCCGCGCGCTGCCAGTGTCCCGGCAGAGCGCCAGCGCCCGGGACCGGAGCGTTGCCTGGCCCTGCTCTACCAGGGGGAGAACGCCGTCCAGAAGGTGCGCGACCAGTTGGGGGCCACCGACCCCCGGGCCGCCCGTCCGGGTACGGTGCGCAGCACCTTCGGGGCCGACCTGATGAGGAACGGCGCCCACGCCTCCGACAGCCCCGAGAGCGCTGAGCGGGAACGTCGGGTCCTCGGCCTCTGGCAGGAAGAGGGACCTGCGGACGTCCGCTGCATCATCGAGGAGTCCCTGGAGAAGAGCAGGGCGCCATAGCCGTCAAGCTTCGCTTGTCTCCGGTGTACGCCCTGCCTGCCCGAGAGAAGCTCTTGACTCGACTCACCGGTGGGCAAGCCGAGAGTGGCGGTGCCACTCACCGGTCTGTTCCTGCCGACGCAGTCCCCGCTCGTCGGCCGGACGGGTCCCAGTGGTTCGGCGATCACACTTGCCGCCTCGGCCGGTACGTCGGCAGCAGAGGAGTCCATGTTCATCGACACGCTCGTCGTCTCGGAACTGCAGACCAACTGTTACATCGTGACCGCCGAGGCGACCGAGCCGTCTTCCTGCCTGCTCATCGACCCCGGCGGCGAGGGTGATCTCATCGTGGCCCGGCTGCGGCACCTGCGCCTCCACCCCGAACTCATCGTCAACACCCACGGCCACGTGGACCATATCGGAGCCAACGCCGAGCTCAAACAGGCCTTCCCCCAGCTCCCCATCGCCATCGGCCGGAGCGACGCGTCGATGCTGCGCTCCCCACTGCGCAACATGGCCGTCTTCCTGGCCCACTGGACCAAGAGCCCGCCGGCCGACCGCCTGCTTGGCCACGGCGATCGCATAGAAGCAGCCGGGGTCACGCTGGAAGTCCGGGAGGTGCCCGGACACACGCCCGGGCACATCGTCCTGCTGGCCGCCGGGGAGGAACCACCCATCGTCTTCAGCGGTGACACCGTCTTTGCCGGCAGCATCGGTCGGACCGACATCCCCGGAGGTTCCCACAAGACGCTGCTGGATGCCATCGAGCGGAGCATACTCGTCCTGCCCGCCGATACCGTCCTCTACCCCGGGCACGGGCCCACGACCACGGTGGGCAGGGAACGGGTCCTGAACCCTTTCCTCCAGGAACTCCGGAGAAGGGACCGAGCCCCTCAGCCGAAGGAGAAGTGAGCTGTGAATGCGAAGATGTACTGTGTACGACTGCCTCGCAAAGCCACCTACGACCACCTCGTGTCGGCCACCGAGAAGCTCTACGACGCCTGCTCTCTTGGCGACCTCTTCCGCCAAGGGGACAGCGTGGCCGTCAAGCTCCACTTCGGTGAAGGCGACAACCGCACCCACCTGCAGCCGCCGGTGGTGCGGGCGGTGGTTGAGAAGGTGAAGGCTGGTGGGGGTCGCCCCTTCCTCATCGAGACCAACACCCTCTACCGCGGCCGCCGAAGCAACGCCATCGACCACCTCCTCCTGGCTCACGAGCACGGCTTCACCATGGAGCAGGTGGGAGCCCCCGTCATCATCGCCGACGGCCTCCTGGGCAACGACCACGTGAAGGTCTCCATCGACGGGGAGCACTACAAAGAGGTTGCCGTGGCCGCTGCGGGCCATCACGCCCACGCTCTCATCGCCCTCACCCACGTCACTGGTCACCCCAGCACGGGCTTCGGCGGCAGCATCAAGAACATCGGCATGGGCCTGAGCCCACGCTCGGGCAAGCTCTCCCAACACTCCGACATGGTCCCCGACGTGAGCGAAGAGAAATGCGTCGCCTGTGGGACCTGCGCCCAGTGGTGTCCCACGGGCGCCATCACCGTGGAAGAGATCGCCGAGATCGACGAGAAGAAGTGCATCGGATGCGGCGAGTGTCTGGCCGTCTGTCCCAATGAGGCCGTCACCTTCAGTTGGAGCGAGACCAACGAGAGGCTGCAGGAGAAGATGGCCGAGCACGCCCTCGGGGTGGTGGTGCGCAAACCTGGACGCATCGCCTTCCTGAACTACATCTACGACGTGACCAAAGGGTGCGACTGCTTCGGCACCCCACAAGAGGTGGTGCTTCCGAGCCTGGCCGTGCTCGCCTCGACCGACTGCGTGGCCGTCGACCGGGCCGCTGTGGACCTCATCAACGGTCACACCCACGGCGACTTCTTCCGCAAGCTCTACCCCCACATCCCTTACGACGTCCAGTTCACCCACGGCGAGACAATCGGCCTGGGCACGACCCAATACGACCTCATCGAGGTGACCTGAAAAAACAGGCCCAGGACACAGAGGAGACAGTGATGATGAGCGCGGAAAGGATGGTTTTCGTCGTTGCCGCCGTTGCGGCCTCTCTGAGCGTGCTGTCCTTGTGTGCGGGAGCGCCGAGGGAGTCGAAGCTCACCTTGAGTTACCGTCAGGTGCCCCGGCAGGGCCGGGAGGGCAAGACCACGCCGAAGCTCGACGTGGACCGCGCCGACGTCGGGCCGGTCTGCGAGCTCCAGTGCTACGAGACGGGGCCTTTTCAGACGGGCGACGCGGTCAAGAAGGAGGACGGCAGCGTCGTCTTCAGCTACCAGTCGGGGAACATGACCTGCGTGACCACGCTCACCGCCCAAGGCGACGACCGCGTCCAGGCACTCACCGAGATAAAGGGTCCTCTCGAAGAGCTGAAGAGCGTCCGCTACCTTGGGGCCTGTCTGCAGTTCCAGCGGTCAGAGCTTTTCACCCGGCACGGCCCCCTGCAGGAGTTCGCCAACCGCTGTTTTATCTACACCATGCGCGGCCCCGTGACGGGGCTGGACACCGCCCGCGGAAAGATGACCAACTTCCAGCCCGACGCGCCCGAGAACAACCCCCCCATGGTCCAGTGGTACCTGCCCATCGAGCGCATGCACCCGGGGGACATCTGGGGCGTCGTGGGGACGGCCGGGGACCGTCCCCTCTACGGCCTGGTGGCCTGTACCTCGCGCGACGGCAAGTGGGTGACGGCCTACGCCGCCAGGCATAACCTCAGCATCGGCCAGCTCTACATGCCCTGCATCCACGTGGTGCCCGACGTGCAGAAGCACCTTGACGAGGGCGCCGGAACCATCCGCTACAAAGAGATGATCTACATCATGCCCAACGACCCGGAGAGGCTGCTCCAGGCGTTCCGCGAAGACTTCGCCCCGGCGCCCATGCCCTTCGAGGCATCCCCGGCAGCCAGCGGAGCCCTGCTCCTCGCACCGACCGCGCAGAACGTCCCGCCGTTGAAGCTGACCCTGAAAGCCAGCGGCGGAAACGGAGACGGCGGTGAAGACTGGAAGAGGACCTGGTGGGGCACCTTCATTCGCAGCGAGAACTCCTGCCGCGCCTGGGCCCATCCCCACGACAACGCCCTGGAGCTGTGCGTCAGCTTCAAGGCCGACTCCTATGAGGCCGGGAACACCCGCGCCGTCGCCACGCTGGCTGGCGAGGGCTGGACCGCCGTCGCCCCGCCCGAGGGGACTCAGGCCCAGGTCGTGCGCTCCGCCGACGGCAAGTGGACCGCCCTCCTCTTCTGGGAACGCGCCGACGCCGACGACCCCAGCGCGGGCGTTCCCGCCTTCGACCAGCAGGCGTCGCTTCTCTCCGCTCGCCCGATGGGCCGTCCGGACACCGGGCCCTCTCCGGCAGGCGGTGGGGAAGGTCCGGACAAGTGGAGCTTGCCCGACGACAGCGTCATCTCCGTCCGCGGCAAGATCGTGTTCGGCCCGACCGAATCCCTCGACCCCGCCGAGCAGAAGAGCTGGGCGGACGTGGACTGGGAGCACGCCAAGCCCTACCGCATGCCCGTGGACGAGGAGGGGCCCTGACGCCGACCGCGACCCCGGCCCTCTCTATCCCGCGGGCGCCGTCCCGGACACTGCGGTTGGCACACCCTGAAGTTCTCTTCAAGGTGTGTGCGGAGCACCGGAGAAGCAATGCTCCCACCCGACGACAGATTGCCAACCTGTTTCCCACGCTTCGCGCCCACCTT
>CAZIBA010000277.1:0-4386 GCA_964536795.1 uncultured Planctomycetota bacterium
CGGAGATGCCGGCAACGTTCGCCGTCATGTACTTGGCCATCCCTGCCGACTTCAGGGGCACGATGCCGACCAGTACCGGTGCACCGAACCGGCCGGCCTGCTCCATGAAGCTGGCGAAGACCTGGGGCTCATAGATGGCTTGGGTTTGGAAGAACTGGGCGCCCGCTTCGATCTTCTTCTCCATTTTGATCAACTGTGTCTCTACCTCGTCGGAGCCCGGGTTGACCACGGCGCCGAGGCAGAGGTCGGGCGATCCCTCCAATTCGTGACCGGCCAGGTCGTGGCCTTCGTTCAGGCCTTTGGCGCTGGCGAGCAGTTGGACGGAGTCCAGATCGAAGGCTTTCCTGGCCTCCGGATGGTCGCCCAGAATCATGTGATCACCCGTGAGAAGGAGCACGTTCTCTACGCCCAGCGCAGCGGCGGAGAGCAGGTCTGATTGGAGTGCGATGCGGTTTCGGTCCCGGCAGGTGAGCTGAAAGACCGGTTCGATCCCCTCCTGCTTGAGGAGGTTGGAGACGGCCAACGAGCCCAGGCGCATGACCGCGCTCTGGTTGTCGGTGACGTTGACGGCATCGACGTAGGGGGCCATGAGCCGCGCTCCACTGAGGACCTCCTCGACGTCGGTCCCCTTGGGCGGACCGATCTCACCGGTGACCACGTATTTTCCTTCGGAGAAGAGCGTGGAGAGTTTCATGGTTCACCTTTCTTCCGAGAGTTCGGTCAGCGGGGCCTCAGCGCCTGACCAGGCGTGTATGGTCTTGTCGGTGAAGGAGAAGTCGGCCCGTTTTCCCATCAGCGTGAGGCAGCGTGGAGTGGCCGACCGCAACCAGTTCTTGGGTGCCTCGTATCGACGCATCAGCTCCAGCTTCCCCAGCTCCCGCAATCTCTCGTAGATGAGATGCCATCCACAGTCGCGGTCCTTGGAGATCTCGCATTTGCCGTCCTGCGCACCCCCGCAGGGCCCGTTCAGCAGCCCCTTGGCGCACAACGTCAGAGGGCACAGCCCACCCGTGTGCTCCACTATGCACTCACCGCAGAGCGAGCAGTACTCGGTGATGAGGTCATCGGTGACGGTCTCCCCGCCGAAGATGGTGTCACAGCCCGGGTGCACGAGACCGCCCTCGGTGGCATCAATCACCGTGTGGATGCCTTGCCCACAAGCAAGAATCAGAAACGAATCGGCCGCCTCCGTTTCCGCTTTGTGGTCGACGCCCAGAAGCTGCTCCGCCGTGGAGAGCTTGCAGAGCGACCCCCCGTCGGGCGGCACGGCCCAGCCGGTGACCGTGACCCCCGCGGCCTGCAGGCGTTCGGTCATGGCGCGGGCCTCCGGGTCGCCGCCCGAGCGGCACTTGGCGGCGCAGTTCCCGCAGCCGACCACGAACACCTTCTCCCCCTCCTTCAGAGAATCAAGGATCTCATCCATCGGCTTCTGAATCGTCGCGTGCATCACTCCTCCTCCCTGCGACCAGCTCCGCCGAACCGTTTCCCTATCCAATGTTGCCGGTACCTGCTGGTGCTGCTAACGCCTCAGGCCCTCCTCATGGAGCAGGCCTTTGGCAGCGACGGGTTCACCGACTCGGGGCTTCGCAGAATCATCTCCCGGCACAATGCCCGCGGGGCCTCACCCTCGCCGGACGGAACCCCTTTGCCCAGATAATCTGCTTCTGCTCGATGGCCTTGCCTCGCACCCCAACGAAACCTGCCTGCTTCAGCACGTCCGAGACCTCTTCCGGTGAGTAGTAGCTCTCGTCCCACAGCTGTTGGGCCAGGGAACCCCGGGGGAAGTCTACGACCAATATCTCACCACCAGGCCGGAGGACTCGGCGGGCCTCCCGCAGCACCTCCTCGAGGTCCTCCATCTCGTGAGCAGCCCACATGCTCACGACCGCGTCGACGCTTCCATCGCGCACGAAATCAAGCGCTGCCGCATCCGACTTGACGCAGGTGAGCGTGCTCCTGCTTCGCGCCTGCTCATCGTGCCTCGGAAAGCTCCCACTGGAAATATCCACTCCGGTGACACGTTGGTCGTAGGTCTCACTCAGGAACCCGGCAAGTTCACAGTTGCCACAGCCAAGGTCTAATACGCGGTAAGCGAGCTGCAACTCCCCGCCCACGCGTCGGTAGAGGCGTGGCTTGACCCGCTGGTAGAAATCGTCTGTCAGCTGTCTCGTCATCTGCTCCAACACCCGCCAAGCTTCGCTACGAAGCACCAGCGCAGCCGAAGTGGCAGCTTCGGCGGAGTAGGCACTTCGCAGAGTAGCAGAAGACCTTCCCTGCGAAGGCCCGACGGGCAAGACGAGACCCCGTGGGGGTTGGAGAGCTTCACGACAGTGGACACGTCCCGGTGGGGCAGGAGGAGCTGCTCCCACCAGCGGCCCCGTTGGAGACCCTGGCGCTGAACGCCGAGAACACCCTTTCCATTCTGCTGCTGCCACACTGCTGGCACCTGTGCTTCTCGGTGCTCTCGGCCTCCTCCAGGAACTCTGTCACGTGTTCGCACTTCCTGCAGCGATACTCGTAAAGAGGCATCTTACGGGTCCTCCCAGCATGGCACCGCCACTCTCGGCTTGCCCGAGAGAAGCTTCTTCACGGACTCACCCGACGGGCAAGACCGGAGAGGCGGCGCCTTTCAAAAGTACATGTGGTCGGCCACGATGTAGGCGAAATCAGGTTCCCGCTCGTTGGGTTTGGTGTGTTCGATACTGGCCGCCAGTTCTTCGCCTCTTGCTCGAAGCGCGCGCGAGAGCAGCATGGCCCGGGCCCCGGCCAGGGCGCCGTTGCCGATGCGCACGACCTTCTCCGCTGCTGGCGGCAGGAGTCCGATGGCCACGGCGTTCTCGGCGTTGATGAAGTTCCCGAACCCTCCGGCCAGGTAGATCTTGTCGATACCAGCGAGGGTGGTACCGTAGTACTTCATCAGCAGGTCCTGGTCCACCCGCAGTCCCGCCTTGGCCGTGATCAGTTCGTAGATGTCCTTCTGAGAGATGCGGACCTTCTCGGTGACGAGGAAATCCTCCTTGATCTTGGCCGTTCGGGTCATCAACCCACTGCGAAGCAGCTCGGCGAGCAGGTCGATGAGTCCGGAGCCGCAGATGCCCACCGCCGGCTTGTTGGCGATGGTCTCGAAGTGCACGTGCCCGTCGCTTATCCAGACGTTCTTGATGGCCCCCTCGATGGCTCCCACACCGGAGGTGACCGTGGCCCCCTCGTAAGCCCCACCAGCTGCGCAGGAAGCGCTCATCATTCGATGCCGGTTGCCCAGGACGACCTCGCCGTTGGTGCCGATGTCGATGAGCATGGCGACCTCGTCGCTCTCGTACATCCCACAGGCCAGGACGTCGGCAAGGGCGTCGGCCCCGGCGTGTCCACCGATGAGCGGACCTCCGTAGGCCCGACAGGCCGGGTTCACTTCCAGCCCGAGCGTCGTCGCCCTGGTGTTTACGCTCGTGCAACTCGCTGGCTCGAAAGGGATGACACCCAGGCTGGTCACGTCCTGGGCGAAGAAGATGCCCCGCATGGTGCTGTTGCCGACGACCACCACGTCGTAGATGTACTTGCGGACGTCCCCGTTGCCCGTCTCGAAGTCCGCCAGATCTTCGTTGAAGGCCCTGACGATTGCCTGCTGCAGCTCCTTCAGGCCGCCCTGGTGCCGCATGGTGTGGCTGATGCGGGAGATGACGTCGTTACCGTAGGCGATCTGTGGGTTCTTGCGGGCGAACGTGGCCAGGCAGCGCCCGTCCTCCAGGTCCAGCAGCTCGGTCACCAGAGTGGTGGTCCCGGCGTCGATGGCCAGGCCGTAGATCTCGCCCCGGTACGGTGCCAGGTCGCCCTCCTCCGCGTGCACCACGCGGTCCCCCACTCGTCGAACGACGGGGTCCAGCTCGAGCAAACTGCTCACGGTGTCCGAAAGGATGGTATAGTCGCCGAAGTCGCGGATGAAGACCTCGATGGTGGCGTCCGGGTCCATCACCCGAGCCTGACAGGCCAGCCTCTCGTCGGGACCCAAGGAGTGCTTCGTCTCGCTCTCTGTCTTCCCGCCGAGGGCTTCCGCACCCCTCTCAACGCGGACCACACAGCGCCCGCAGGTGCCCAGCCCGCCACACTCAGAAGCGATCTCCACGCCCAGCCTCTGGGCGTGCTCCAAGAGCGTCCCCGCGAAGGCCTCGATGCCCTTCCGTCCTCTGCGATACTGTGGGAAGTGGACCCTGCCCATAGCTGTCTCGCTGTCCTGGTGTCAACTGACCCCGGTTCCCCGCTTCACCCTCCGCAACCGCCACCAGTGGACGACCCGCACGGACCCTCTGAGGCGAGAGGCACCGCCTCTCTCGTCTTGCCCGTCGGGCCGTCCGTGAAGATGCTTCTCTCGGGCAGGCAGGGCTTACCCCC
>CAZIBA010000278.1:0-4380 GCA_964536795.1 uncultured Planctomycetota bacterium
GCCTGGCCGCGGCGACGCCAGGGCCTCGACCACCTGACGGAGTCTCTCCCCGAGCCGGTCCTGCTCCACTCCGGAACTGACCAACTCGACGGCGCGCTGGAACCACTCGTCGGTCCGTCCCGGCTCCAGCTCGTAGGGACGGGTGGCGTGGAGCACCCGGTAGAGCATGTCCACGGCCGCGCAGCCCTGCCAGCCCGGCACCGTGGGGTCGCTCTTCATCTGTCGGAAGTCGTCGTAGAAGGACTTGCCCTGGTTGGGACTTACGATGGGCACCTCGGGGTAGCCCAACTCGTCGAGGATGTGCCGATGGAGCATGTTGTAGTTACCGAACCGACAGGGACCCGACCCCGCCGGCATGAAGAACGCCGTCCGCTCGGGGGCGAAGTCGGGGCTGAGCACCATCTTGACCATGTCTCCGGTGGTGACAATGGCCGGGAGACACTCCGAACCCAGGGTGAAGCGACGGCCCAGCTCCAGGCTCTCCTCGTCCGACTCGGGCATGGTCCGAGCCGGGAGACCAGCCCGACGGAAGGCCGCAGCCAGGGCGTGGGCGTGCTCGGCCATGTGCGGTATCCAGAGCACCCGCTCCCCGGTCTGCGCCGTGACCCGGGGAACAGGGCGGCGAGTGCCGGTCTCCTCCACCTGGGCGTTGCCCAGGCTGTCGAGGAAGGCCTCGCAGCGGGTGATGACACCGGCGTCGGCCGAGTGCTCGTCGATCTCGAGCTGAAGGGCGGGCTTCTCGCCCATGACCCGACGGAAGAAGGTGGTCATGAAGCTGTCCGGCCCGCAGGCGAAGTTGGTGATGTAGACGGCTCCCAGCAGGGGGTTATCTCGGATGATCCTGGCCGCGGCCAGGATGCGCTGACCGTACTTCCAGAACATGTTGGGCCAGTCAGTGCTGATGTCCACGTCCGTCAGGGGCAGTAAGTCCATGGGAATGGCCAGCACACCCCGTTCCCGGAGCTTCTTCGGCACGTTCAGGTTCACCCCAAGGTCACAGCCGTTGTAGGGGCGAGAGATGATGACCAGGGCCCGGTCCTCCTCGCTGAGCGCACTTAGGACCTCCCGGCCCCGCTCCCGACAGCGCTGCCAGAACCGCTCCAGGGCAGAGTGGGCCTCGGCGATGGCCCGGCGGCCCTGCCGTGGGCTGCGACCCAACTGCTGAGCCAGTTCCCTCAGCGCCCGTCTTAGGTCGGGGATGCCCCGGTGGAAGTGGATGACCGGTCGCAGCAGTTTGGTCCTGGTCTTGGAGAAGTCGATGGTGGTCTGGACGAAGTAGGGGATGGTCTGGACGTAGGGGCAGACGTAGTGGGTATCCTGGCCCACGAAATCGGGGAACATGTTGATGGTGGAGGGCAGAAAGAGGTAGTCCACCCCGGCGTCGAGCAGCTCCAGGATGTGTCCGTGCATAACTTTGACGGGGAAGCAGCTCTCGCCGGCCACCGTCTCCACCCCCCGGCGGATGATGCGCTTGTTGGTGGCCGGGCTCAGCACCACCCGGAAGCCCAGGGCCTCGAAGTAGGCCCGCCAGAAGGGGAAGAGCTCGTGCATGAACAGGGCCCAGGGCATCCCCACGGTGGCCGCGTCCGGGTCACCGCGCTCGGGATGGTAGCCCTCCAGCAGGAACTCCTCCCGCTCCTTGAAGAGGTCGGGCAGGTGGGCGCCAAGATTCTCCTTCTTCTTCAGGTTGTACTTGTCGCACCGGCTACCGTAGAAGAGCGGCTCCTCACCCTCGATGGTTACCTTCTTCACCTCACAGTTGTTGGGGCAGTCCTGGCACTCGAAGCTCTCGATCTCGTACTGCCGCTCGGAGAGGTCAAAGCCCCGGAAGTTGCTGGGGGCCCCGGGGCCGAGGGCCGCCTGCTGCTCCATGGCCAGAATGGCCACACCGATGGCCCCGGTGACGTCGTGGTGAAGGGGAACGATGACCGTCTTACCCGTCACCTTCTCGAAGGCCGCCACCACGGCCCGGTTGGCGGCCACGCCTCCCTGGAAGAAGATGTGGTTGCCCACCCGGCGGTGACCCACCACCCGGTTGAGGTAGTTGTAGACGATGGAGTAGGCCAGCCCGCCGCAGAGCTCACCCACGCTCGCCCCCCGCTGCTGGTAGTGCACCAGGTCGCTCTCCATGAAGACGGTGCACCGCTCGCCCAGCTTCACCGGGTTTTCGCTGGCCAGGCCCAGCCGGCCGAACTCCTCGACGATGTTGATGCCCAGCCGCTCGGCCTGCTCCTCCAGGAAACTCCCGGTGCCCGCGGCACAGGCGTAGTTCATCGCAAAGTCCACCACCACGCCGTTCTCCAGGGAGATGTACTTGGAGTCCTGCCCACCGATCTCGAAGATGGTATCCACCCGGGGGTCGATGAGGGCGCTGCCGGTGGCCTGACTGGTGATCTCGTTGCGGACCACGTCGGCCCCCACGAAGTCACCCGTGAGGTAGCGACCGGAACCGGTGGTCCCCACACCATGGATCTCCACCCGGTCACCCACCTCCTCGTACACCTCCCGCAGGCCCTGCTTGATGGCCTCCAGCGGCCGACCGGCAGTGGGCAGGTAGCTCTTGGCCAGCAGGCGCTTCTCCCGGTCGATGACCACCACGTTGGTGGACAGGCTGCCCACGTCCACTCCCAGGTAGCCGACCACGCGGGAGCCCGGAGGCGGGGACTGCTCTGGCTCACCGACGTAGTGACGCTCCTCGGGGTTGCCGGCGAACTCCAGCTGGGGAAGCACGTGGCCGCCCAACTCGGGTGGCTTGGCCGCCTCGGCCGCCAGCTCCTCGGCGCCCCCGTAGGTGGCCTCAACACCCTCGTCCAGGGCCAAGAGCACCGCCCCGATGGCCCCGGTCGCCCGGTGGTGAGGTGGGATGACCAGCTCGCCCGGCTCCAGTCCCAACACCTCGGTGAAGGCCCGCACCACGCCCCGGTTGGAGGCCACCCCGCCCTGGAAGGAGATGGGCCGAGTGAACTCCACGGCCTTGCCCAGGTTGCTCTTCAGGTTCCGGGCCAGGGCGAAGCAGAGGCCGGCCACGATGTCGTAATCGGGCGTGGCCTGCTGCTGCAGGTGGATCATGTCGCTCTTGGCGAAGACGGAGCAACGGCCGGCTATCCGGGGCGGGTGCTCGCTGCGCAGCGCCAACTCGCCGAACTCGCCCTCGATGTCCAGGTTGAGTCGGGTGGCCTGCTGGTCGAGGAAGCTTCCGGTGCCCGCGGCGCACAGGGTGTTCATGGCGAAGTCGTCCACTGCGGCACGCCCGGTTGCCTCGTCAGTCTTCAGAAAGATGACCTTGGAGTCGCCCCCGCCCATCTCGATGACCGTGCGCACCTCGGGGGCGAGGTGCTCGATGGCCCGGGCCTGGGCCACCACCTCGTTCACGTAGTGGGCCCCTAAGAGGGCCGCCACCTCCGACACGCCCGCCCCCGTCGCCGCAATGGTGCCCAGACGCTCCCGACCGAACTCCACCTCGGCCTCGGCCAGCACGTCCAGCACCACCTGCATCGGCCGGGCGTGATGGCGGACGTACCACTCCCGAATCACCTCCCTGGCGGGCGTCACAGCCACCAACTTCACGCTTACCGAGCCCACGTCCAGGCCCAGGTGGACCGGGTCCCGCTGGTCGCGGCCTCCGGTCGTGGCACCTTCACTCATGTCTCACTTCCTCCGGCGGGCCTCGCCCCTGGTCCCCTGAGGCCGTCGGCTGCGCTGCCGCACAGGGCAGGACCTCGGGGCGAAGCTACCGTCGATTGGCTGTCGCGGGGTCATCCATCGGCTTGCCGGCCGCAGGCCCACGCCCCCCTCGGCCTCGACTGCTAAGACCTCACGTCCGACCTGCCAATCCCTCTCTCCTTGGGAAACGAAGACGAGTATAATACCGCCCGTTGAGAACCCCTGTCAAGACCATTCAACTCGCAACGTGGGCAGGGGAGCCCCCCTCCGACAGCCCGGGGGACCAGACCGGCCCGGCAGCGGTTCCCGGCAAACAGTTTTCCCTTGACCGTTTGGTCGTGGGCGCCTACAAGAAACGGGCCTCGAAACGCCGTGAAAGGACAGGCAAGGGGGAGGTGATGGCTCTTCCGGGATACGTGGACTACCAGAGGCGCGAGTTCTGCAGGGACGTCAGGTGTCCCGTGCAACTGGACCTGATGAAGCAGCCCGAAGGTTCGGTGGAGTACGAGCGCATCAGGCAGACCTGTCGCACCGCCTGCCGGTACACCACCTGGCAGTTCCACCACTGGCTCACCGACCACGGGTACGAAATCGTCCGACCCGCCGACAGCAGCGCACAAGAGGAGGGGTAAGATGGACTGGGGTATGGCCAACCGGCTCTCCCGCATCATTCAGCCCGACAGCGGCCGCGCGGTCATGCTGGCCGTGGACCACGGC
>CAZIBA010000279.1:0-4378 GCA_964536795.1 uncultured Planctomycetota bacterium
CCGGGCTCGTCCCTTTCTCGTCGTAGGGGTATTGGTTGACGTCTGAGGGCGGTGAACACCTGTTGCCCCGAACCCCTCCGAGCACCGCGCAACTGCTCCGGGAGGTTCTGGGGATGGGTGCGCCCATCATCGCCGCCATGAGTTCCTCCACTATCATGCAGTTCGTGGACTTCTACATGGTGGCCCAATGGGGAAGGGACGAGACGGCCGCCATCTATCCCGCAGGCATCGCCGTCTTCACGGCGACCAGCTTCCTGATGGGCCTGGCTCGGTGCACCAACACCTTCGTGGCCCAGTCCTTCGGTCGTGGCCAGCACCGGGACTGTGGGGCCTACGCCTGGCAGGGGCTCTACATCGCGGCGCTAGCAGTCCTGGTGGCCCTGGTCTTTCGCCCCCTGGCCCCGGCGCTTTTCCGACTGATGGGGCACGAGCCTGGACTGCAGGTTCTTGAGGTGACCTACTTCCGGATCGTCATTCTCACCATCGGGCTGGTCACGGCCAACGTGACCATCGCCTCGTTCTTCCAGGCCATCAGCTCACCCGTGGTGCCCATGGTCGTCACCTTCATCGCCAACGCGGTCAACGTAGGACTGAACTACGTCCTCATCTTCGGCAAGCTGGGCCTTCCGGCCCTGGGGCTGCGGGGAGCGGCCCTGGCCACAGTGCTGTCCTCGGTGCTTCAGACGGGCATCCTGCTGGCCGTGTTCCTGAACCGGTCGCCGGCAGCTCAGTTCGGCACCCGCGCGGGTTGGCGGTGGAGTTGGTTCCGGACCAGGCAGTTGCTGCGGATTGGCCTGCCAGCAGGACTGAGCTTCTTCCTGGACATCGCCTGCTGGGCCGTGTTCATCGGCTTCGTCGTGGGGCGGTTCGGGGTCGAGCAGCTCGCCTCAAGCAACGTGGCCAGCCAGATCACACACCTGAGCTTCCTGCCAGCACTGGGCATGGGGGCCGCGACCACCGCTCTGGTGGGACAGTACATTGGCCGGGGCGACCTTCCGGGAGCCCGGCTCCGGGCCTCCGTGGCCCTCAAAATCACCGCTGGCTACATGTGCGCGATGGGGGTTCTCTTTTTCACCTTTCGTCGGCAGCTCATCGGCCTCTTTAGGCCGGAGGAGGCCATCATCACGCTGGGCAGCCAAATCCTGATCCTGGCAGCGTTCTTCCAGGTATTCGACGGTGTGGGCATCATCATGAGAGGCGCACTGCAGGGCGCCGGTGACACCAAGTGGCCGGCCGTGGTCACCGTCTGCTATGCCTGGCTCTTCTTCCTGCCCAGCAGCTACCTGCTGGCGTACGTGTTGGGGTATCGGGCCCTTGGGGCCTGGTTCGCGGCGACCCTGTACGTCGTGCTCTACGGGCTCACGATGCGCTGGCGTTTTGCGGGCGGTCGCTGGGAGCGGATCGACATCTTCAGCCGGTCCGACGAACCGACCGACGGGACCCAACTGGCCGGGGCTAGCGAAGCCGGAGGGCACTGAGACCTTTCCCTGCGGACCCGTATGAGCAGGACGTGGCCGCGGGCGAGAAAGGCCCTGTGGCCCCAGGCGGGAGCTGCCTATAATCCTCTGTCCAGATGTCCTATCGAGCGCTGCAGGGACGGAGGGTGTGGTAGTGAGCGGCTATGAGCGAAAGTGATCGTCCCCTAAGATCGCCTGAGTGCCCGGCCGGAGGTGCAGAAGCGCACCCCCCGGCAGAAGCCGGTTCGTCCGCTGCTCTGCGAAGTCCGTACGGACGGAGTACCAGCGTCGGCCGGTCGTGCGACTCGTATGGGGTGGCGGCGGCCGCGGGGCTGGTGCTCGTGGCCGGGCTTCTGCTGGGGTTCTTCTGGTGGGGGTATTGGCTGGGAGACTACAACCTCTTCCGGTACCAGGACGAATACCAGTGGGAGGCGCCCGGCGACCTGTTCGGGGAACTGGGCCTGGTGAGGATGGTCTTCGAGCTGAAGCTGTGGCTCTACCTCTCGTCAGCTGTGGGGTTCCTGGCCTTTGACTGGCTGTTGGTGAGCGCGCTTCGGGCCAGGCGGGCCGGTGAATCGATAGGCAAGGCGCTGGTGGCAGATGCGCGCGCTTTTGTGCCCTTCCTGGGGATGGTGTACTTCGCCGTAGTCGTGGCAACAGCCCGGGAGCCGGGCCTTCCCTCTCTCTTCATCTTCATCCTTGCCCTGGCCTGGCACGCGGCCCTGCAGTGTCAGGCAGTGACGGTCGTAGGACTACAGGCTCCACCGATTCCGGGCCCGGCGAGGCAGGGCACGACCCGCAGCTCCCGGTGGGGGATGGTGGTCGTGGTGGCTCTGTCTTTGCTGGTCTTTGCTGCTTTTGCCTGGATGAACGTCCGCGGCTACCAGAGCCTTCGGGTGGGCTACAAGGACTCGGGGATGTTCGCGACCATTCTCCACAACACGCTCCACGGGCGTCCCTTCTTCGCCGACACCATCGCCGTGGCCTCCAAGCATTACCTGGGCCGACACTTCTCCCCGGGCTTGCTGTTCCTCCTGCCCGTCTTTGCGCTCTTCCCCCGCCACGAGACGCTCCTGGTGCTTCACGCCCTGTTCCTGGTCGCCGCGGCGGTCCCCATCTACCTGGCCTCCCGTCGGCTGAGCGGGAGTACGGTCGTGGGCGCATCGCTGGCGTGCGGCTACCTGGTAGCTGCACCCCTCTCGCACACCAACTGGGGCAACACCTATGGGTTCCAGCCCTACTCGATGGTGGTCCTGGTGGTGGCCTGGACGCTCTGGGCGGCCGTGGCTGGGTGCTGGGGTTGGTTCGCGCTCTGCGTGGCGTTGGGGCTTCTTGTGGAAGAGCAGTACGCGCTGACCCTAATGGGTCTGGGAGCTCTCCTATTGGTGCGACCGTGGGGAGAAGCGAAGCCAGGGGCCCGACGGCTGGGAGCTGCGCTGGTCGTCCTCGGGGCGGTGTGGTTTGCCTGCGCGGTGTTCTGGTGGATGCCCTGGTTCGGCGGAGGGAAGGTGGCCGGGCGCTACTACGGCTACCTGGGAGGAACGCCCCTGCAGATGGTTGCTGCCCTGCCTGGGGCCGTGCTCAGGGCCCTGGCCGATTGGAACCGCTGGGAGTTCCTCGTGCACCTGCTGCTTCCCGTGGGCTTTCTGGCCCTGGCAGCTCCCGGGCTGCTGCTGGTGGGGGCTCCCCTCCTCCTGGTTATCATCCTGGCCGACAACCCGTCCAAATACTCCATCATCCTGGGGCACCAGGGGGCGCTGCTGCCCGTTATCGCTCTGGCCGGAGCGGCGGGGGCCAGGCGCGTAGCCGAGTGCTCCTGGTCCGGGCGGCTCTTCAGCCTCAGGCGCCGGGTGCCGGGCCCGAGGGCCCTGGCGGCGGCCCTGGCGGTCCTGGTCATCACGGCGTCCCTGGGGAGTGGGCGCTTCTTCGCCGTGTCACCGATGTCCCGGGTCTACCCGGAAAAGACGTTCGAGGTGAGTCAGCGCGATCTCCTGGTGAAGAGAATCCAGGACCTGGTCCCCCCGGACGCTTCTGTCTGTGCGACCTTCCGCGTCGCCTCCCACTTCGCAGTTCGCGAGCACCTCTTCCTTTACCCCCTCGACTTCGACCCGGCCGACTACCCCAGCAACCTGGGCGACCCCGACTACGTCCTTCTGGACTTCGCTGAGAACTGGACCCACCCCGGAGCTGTGCTTGCCGGGCGGGACGCTCTCTGGAGCGACCCGGCGAGAAGGCTGCTCTACGCTGAGGAAGGCTTCCTGCTGTACGGTCGCGGGGAGAACGACTCCCCGGAGCTGCTGCGGCAACTGACCCCGTCACCAGCTCGCCCCCGGCAAGTGCTGGACCGGGAGTGTGGCTACGGCGTGGTGCTGGTCGGGATCGACTCGCGGGTGGACCCGGCGGAGCCCAGGAAGCTCCCCGTCACCTACTACTGGAAGCTCACCCGACGCCTCGACCGGGACCTGTTCGCCGCTGTCCGCGTCGAACAGGGGGAGGAACCCCCGCAGATGTTCTATCACCTGCTGGTCAACGGCGTCGTGCCCGCGGGGGAACTCCCGGTGGGACGGACATTCACGCAGACCAACGTCCTGGAGCTGGCCGAGGACGCCAGCCGGGTCCCCGCCAGGCCCCGGATGTTGGGGTTGCTCCCGGTGCCGGCTGCGGGCAAGCTGGCCGACGCGGTCAAGGCAGGTCTTTCGGCACCTGGCTCATCCCCACTCCCGCCCCCTCCGACAATGCCAGAAGAGCGCGGATGGTGAAGGGGCCGGCCCTCTTCCCGAAGACGTCCATCAGCCGGTTGTAGCCCCCCTTGACGATGCCTCCCAGGTCGTACTCCTCGGCGTCGAGCACGTAGCCCATGTCGTAGCCGTTGGCGTGGCTCAGGGGCCAGACGTGCTCGGCCTCGACCCATTGCTTGAGCT
>CAZIBA010000280.1:0-4365 GCA_964536795.1 uncultured Planctomycetota bacterium
ACGCAGCAGCCCAAGAGAACGGAGTTGGCCATGGGGGAGAAGCTCTTCCAGGCCGACCGGCCCATCGTGGCCTACCGGCAGCGGCGGGAGGAACTTCGAGAGCACGGCCGCTGGCCACGATGATCGCCGTCTCCAAACATCCCGACTGGCTCCACCGGAAACAGGCAGCCAAGCCGGGGGCCGTCAGGGCGGACGCGCCGCCTTCGGCACAGGACCGCGGGCATCGCCCCGCGCCCGGAGGCGAATACTTCGTGGGCGCCATGCCATGCAGCGATGGTGACCTTGTCGATCAGATCCACAAGGTGGTCCTCGTCACCTGAGTTCCGCGGCTATCAACCGACGCAGCCCTCAGACCTGGGACAAGGGCAACGGTTGGGCATTCATGCCCGGCAGTCGAAGAAGACAACTTGCCTTTCTCCTCTTCACCAGACCGCGCGAGTCGATCCCAGTTCGGCTATACGAGAAGTACGTCCCCACCCTCGCCCTTGTGGCCGCAACGTAGAACACACTAAGCTCTTCGTAGAACCTTCTTTCAAACTCCGAGCCTTGGGCTATGTGGTTCCAATCCAACTCGCACACCAGCCTGGATGGACAATCTCCGCATAGGCCGAGCCAAGTGGGGAACGAAAACTGCTCCATATCCGGCAGGATGACATAGTCCCACTCCAGGCCTTTGGCGCCATGGACGGTCGAGACAACGATTCGAGAGTCCACGTGCCCGAGGAATTGCTTCAAGCCACGATTGTCGAAGGTATCCAAGAGGAAATCGACCTTCTCCTCCATGGGCAGCAGCCTGTATTCACGGAACAAGACCATGAGCAGTGCACTCAGAAGAGAGACAAGGGACGGGTAGCTTGGGTCCTCTCGATCAGTGCACGCTGCCCTGACGCTCCCGAGGAACGAGCGAGCCGTCGCAGCGTTCAGCGCCATACGCGATGATGAAAGGTTCTCGCGGAGTTTGTCTGCAGCGAGAGCATGGAAGTTGACATACGTAGGGTCCTCGTCGCTGAAGAGTGCGTAGAAGAACGGGACATTGTGGGCCGCGAGTTCCTCCAATATCCGGTCGGTGTTGTGACCCCTCTGCCGCACCAGCACGGCGATGCTCTTGTCGGGTCGGTCAGCCAGGAGCCTCTCCACGAGGTGGACGACTGCTATCGACTCCTCATGTTGATTCGCAGTTGCCAGCAATGGGACGACGGCTGGGTCCTCGATATGCGGTGCCCGGGGGTCCCGCGCATTGGCCCTGATGCACGCGTCCAGCGTCAGCATCGCGGTGTTGCCTTCGAACCTGTGGTTTGTCTCCAGCGATACCGCATGCAGGTTGTACTAGTGCTGTGCGATCGACATGAGGTCCGCAATGGCACCAATGAATCCGTATATCCTCTGGAGTGGATCTCCAACTAGCAGCAACTTCGTATCGTCGCCGATCAGTCTTTGAAGCAACCACCAACTGAGGAGGTTGGTGTCCTGAACCTCATCGACAACGATTGCCGTGAAGTACTCTCGGTAGAATCGCGCAACCTCCGGGTATCGCCCCAGCAGCTCAAGCGCCAGCACGAGGATTGCGTTGTACGGAATACTTCCGTTAGGCAGCACAACCGATTTCACTACACTCGCATAGCTCGTCAGGTGCGCGCGGACGTACTCCGCGTCAGCCCGCCTGACCCCAGCGTTGAAGTCGATTACTTCGCCTAGGTCGCCCTGGCAGAGAACCAGCCCAGCCCTAGCGAGGTGCGACTCCCTGCTATCATCAATTGGAGTCAGCATGTCTATCCTCGGCAAGTACTCACTCAAGAGATGCCCGTAGAGTCTGATAAGCCTTCTTGAGAAGCCGTGGTAGTTGGTTGCGTACACTTTCTGCGCCACCCGCGCGGTTGAGACAGTGCCGCCCGCCAATAGCCACGGCAGACTCTCGGTCAGTTCCCTTCGAATGCTATAGGCGGCGCTCACCCCAAAGGTCAGCGCGAGCACTCGCTTCGGATTCGGCACCTGGTTGGACGCTATCAAGTGAGCTATCCTGCTGACCATCGTCTTGGTCTTGCCGTAGCCGGCAGGTGCTTGGACGATGATCCCGTGCTCGCTCGAGAGGATTGCCTCCAACTGGCGTTCATCGCCAGAGTGCAACTCAACTAGCCTACCGGCCAACTCCCCCATTTGACGTCGTCAGTTCCTTTGCCTCGCGTATAGCGTGTCGATAAGTGGACGGTATGTCCCCCTCTTCCACCCTCTCCCCGATTGTGCGCCCGAGTATTGCACCCTTGCTCCCATCCAACCACGACAGAAACATGGCTCTGACAAGACCTTCATCTTGGCTCCCCTGGATCTCCTGGAAATGGTAGTCCCTCTCGTCCCACGATATCGGTATTGCATACTTGTTGGCGATGTGGTTCAGCCTACTCCTCTGTACCCGAGTCTGCATGCCACTCGGGGCACTGTCGAGCAAGATATCAAAGAGCACGCTTTCTCTCCCACGGGCAACCAGACCGTGCACCAACTCATCCTCGAAGTCTCGCCTCTCGGTCACCCTTAGGTGCGGCACGGCGTCGAACGACTCAGTTGACACCTCATACACGTCGCGGTCAACCACGCCGACGCTCGGTATTCTGAAGCGCTGCAGCATGTCGCAGAGATTTGGAATTCCGGTCCCGCCACCCGCCCCTACCACTGATACTCCGAATCGGTTCAGATCGCCCACTGTCTTTTCAGCCCACAAAGGCAATGCGCCAAATTCGGAATCTCCCTCAACTACAATCACAGCCCTGCAGAAGAATGCCTCTTTCACATACGACAACTTCCTCAGCAGGTTCTTGTGCGCGGTCGCATCCAGGTCCAATACTTGCCCACTGGCAATCCGAATGCCCACCTCTTCACGATAGAACCTGGCAACTGACCTGTAGTCATCGAGAAGTACGCTAGGAGAGTGGGTCGCGAGAATCACTTGTCCGTCGAGCGAGTCGATCTGAAAGAGGTCGTTAATCAACTGTCTGAACGACTGGTCCCTGTTCTGAATCACATCTGTGAGACACCTGACCAGACGCCTCTGCATGAAGGGATGCAGGTGTATCTCCGGCTCATCCAATGCCACGATGAAAGAGATAGTGCTCTCTCCATCTCCTCCAGTGAATATGCACTCTTCTCGTTCTCGGCCTTCCATCAGTTGCATGAGGTTGTCCAGTATCGACAGTACAACCAACATGGAGAACTGTGTTCCATAGCCCGTTCTGTGCACATCGAACCCACTCGCGTCCTTGACCGCGAGAACCCTGTACACCAAGTCTGCGAGGTCGTCCTGAACGCGAGCCGTTATGCCCAACTCTTGGACCAACTCTATCTTGCCGAGACGCTCGTTGACGTAATCCACAACACGGTTGGCGATATCCGCATTCACGAAGTCTGGTCCGTCACTCTCGGGGTTCTCGGTGATGAACTTCTCCACGTCGAATGCCAAGAACCTCCCCACACCGCGTCCCCGGTGGAAGCTGAGTTCTTCCCTCGGTGTACGAAGCGAGTCGTACTTGACTAGATTCACACAGCGGAGCTTTCCGTAGTGTATCTCCTCTCCGCTTTCCTCGTGGAAGTACCTTAGGTCCTCCTCTGGAGACTCCTGCTTCGCGACCAGGTTGATCCTGTGACTATCGTGGGGATCGAACAGGTCCTCAAACGCACCCCGCTCGGCGTCGCTCAGTGTTAGGCAAAACTCGATCTCTATGGGCTGGGCCGGCTGAGCGAAGTCATCCTCGCGGAACCGCCTGCGCGCAAACATGGTCTCGAGCAAGTCCAAGAAGTTTGACTTCCCCAAGTCGTTCTCCCCCACTAGGAAAGTGATCTCGTTGTTGAGAGTCATACTGGCTCCAGACAAGTTTCTGTAGTTGCCGATGGCGAGGCTCGAAATCCTCATACCGCTCTCCCCCTCCCCCAATGACATACCTGTCGTGTGCTCTTCGCGTGTGCCACTCTCGGCCGCCTTTGGGCCGCACGCCCAGTCACTCCGTCATCGTGCGGTGCCGAGTCTGGCTGCTTCCACCGCTGTGCATCCGCCGCTGACACGCGCCGTTGCCACTTGGCCCCATTCTACCACAACGGTTACGCCAGGCACAACGTGGCTCTGACTGCTGCGGGGTCCCGTGTTCAGTTGGCAGAACCACCGCTGCACGAATACAATCCACATAGGCATGGACACGACTATCGAAGCCGCTCTCGGTGAACTCCTCCCCCGCGTGATCAAGCCCGCCCGCTACACCGGGGGGGAATGGAATAGCTGCGTCAAGGACTGGGACCAGACAACCATCAAGGTCGCCCTGGCCTATCCCGACGTCTACGAAGTGGGCATGTCCAACCTGGCCTTGATCATCCTCTACGACCTCC